>JBIKNV010000035.1:0-12517 GCA_044358475.1 Pirellulales bacterium
CCATCGAGCCGGTAATCCACGCCGGATTCCAGGCACGGGCCGATGCCCGCCTCGCCCCGATGGATTCGCACCATCTGGGCGGCCCCTTTGAAGGCATACGGATCGCCGGTCCGATGGCCCCGGGCAACAAGATCCGCACCGACCTGCGCCGGGAAGCCGGGATCGAGCTCGACCTCATCGGTCGTCATGACCACGCGAAACCGCGCCGCATCACATGCCTGCTGGGGATTCATGCCCAGATCGAGCACGTTGACGAGCATCTGCACCTGTCCCTGCGGATGGTTGTTGAGGCCGATGCAGCCGAGCACAAACTCCGGCATCCCCTCACGAAGCACCATGCCGGGGAGGATCGTATGCCGCGGCCGATGCCCGGCCACCAGCGCGTTGGGATGGCCGCGCCTCGTGGAGAACTGACTGGCACGGTTGTTGAGGATCACGCCGCTGTCGCCTGCCAGCAGGCCCGACCCAAACGCTCCGCAGATGCTCGACATCAACGCCACGGCATTGCCCGCGGGATCGATCGCGCACAGGAAGGTCGTGTCGGCGGTGTTGCCTCCCTGGGGATGGACGACTGCCGTCGCCCGGTCGGTGATCCGCTGCCGCAACGTGGCCAGCCCCTCCTTCGAGACCGCACGGCGAGCGCGTTCTATCATCGGCTCAGTCGGCTCCCCCACCTCGTTGATGGCAAACTCAAACCCGAGTCGCAGCGCCTCGATCTCATGGTGAAGACGATTCGCTTCGCCCATGCCGGCAAGGTCATAGCCCTCGAGAATGCCCAGCGCGATCAACGCGACCACGCTCTGAGAGTTGGGAGGCAGCCCAAGCACGTCACGGCCGCGGTAGCCGACCGAAAGCGGCTCCACCCACGCCGCGCTCTGCTTGGCAAGGTCGGCAAGCATCATCGCCGTGCCTCCCGCCGAGACCGTATCGGCGATGGCGCGGGCGATCGGCCCACTGTAAAACGCCTCGCGGCCTCCTTTGGCAACCTGCTCGAGTGTGTCGGCCAACTGCGGGAACCGGACAAGCTGCCCGGGTGCCGGCGGCCTCCCACCGGGCAGAAGCAGCTTCAGAAGCTGCGGAGTCGCATACGTCGGCAACAGCGGCGCGGCAGTCGCCCACGCCCCGGCGATCGACTCCCCCACCGGATAGCCTTCCCGCGCAGCCGCAACGGCCGGCTCCCACAGGCTCGCGAGCGGGCGGCTCCCGAACCGCTCGAGCAGCCGGCACCATCCGTCCACCGCTCCCGGAACGGTCACCGACACCGCCCCGGTTTCCGGCATCATCAGTCGGTCTGCAACGCGGTCGAGACTGGCTCCCGACGGCGCCACGCCGCTGCCGTTGAGCCCGAACACTTTCTTTTCCTTCGCCGACCAGGCAAGGATCATCGTGTCGCCACCGAGCCCGCTCATCATTGGCTCGACGACGGCCATCATGCCCGCCATCGCGACGGCCGCATCAAAGGCGTTGCCACCCCCATCGAGCACCCGTAGGCCCACCCGCGTCGCCAAGGGCGAACTCGATGACGCCAGGCCGTGCCTCGCGAAGACGGGTGATCGCCGCCCGAGAAACCCGGTCGGGTCACCAGGCCGAATCGACGCCGGCTCGACGGCTGCCGTCTGGCCAGCGAGCCCGGCAACGGCCAGGGCGGCTGGTGCGGCCGCCAGAAACTGGCGCCGCTGCATGGTTGGGATCACCATGGATGACCTGCGGTTCTCGGGAGGGATGGATTTGCCTGTGACAAAGCCGTCGGCCACATTATGCCGATCCCTCCCCTGCTCTCGAAAGGCTGTTCTCAGATGGACACGCGTGACCGCTCGATCCCAGCCTCTGGTTCCGATCGCCGCGACTTCCTCGCCGGCATGACCGCCTTGGCCGGTGCCGCCGGCCTCTTCGGATCGACCGAGAGCGCTGTGGCGGGCGACACCTCGTTCATGAACAACGTGCCCGATCCTCTGCTCGCCGAGGATGCGCTCCCAGAGTTCACGTTCGCGCTCGAAAAGTCGCAGGGCCGTGTTCAGGGGGGCAGCTTTGGCAAGGAGGCGACGGTCAAGCAGTTGCCGATCTCAAAGGGCATTGCCGGCGTTTCGATGCGGCTGGAACCAGGGGTGATGCGGGAACTCCATTGGCATGCCACGGCAGCCGAATGGGCCTATGTCGTGACCGGCCGGGTGCGCACCACGGTGGTCGACCCGCAGGGCCGCACCGGCATCGACGACTTTGGGCCAGGTGACATCTGGTATTTCCCCCGCGGCCATGGCCACATGCTGCAGTGCCTCGGCAACGAACCGTGTCACTTCATCCTCGTGTTCGACAACGGCTACTTCTCCGAGTTTGGCACGTTCAGCCTGACGGATTGGCTCGGCCATGTGCCCCCGGCACTCCTTGCCAAGAATCTTGGTGTCCCTGCCGCGACCTTCCAGGGCTTCCCGAAGGAAGAGGTTTACTTTGCCAAAGGGCCCGTGCCACCCGAGCCATCGGCACCACCGCTGGCGGGCGTCAATCCACCCCCGCTGTCTCACAAGCACTCGCTGCATTCGCAGGAGCCACTCGAGACCTTCAAAGGTGGCCGTGAATGGCGGGCCGAGGCCAAGGATTTTCCGATCTCATCCACGATGACCGGCGTGATCCTCGAGTTGGATCCGGGCGCGCTTCGCGAACTGCATTGGCATCCGAACGCCGACGAGTGGCAATACCTGCTCGCCGGCACGATTCGCGGCACGCTCTTCGGCTCCCGCGGCCGCTACCGCGAGGCGACGCTCAAGGCCGGAGACGTCGGCTACATTCCTCAGGGCTATGGCCACTCGCTTGAAAATGTCGGCTCAGAGCCGGCCCGGATCCTGATCGTCTTCAACTCGGGTGTCTACGAGACGGTGGACGTCTCGCAGTGGATTGCCGGCCAGCCCGCCGATGTGTTGGCCGTGAACTTCGGTACGCCGGCGGCGACCTTCGAGGCGTTTCCGAAGCGCGACGTGTTCATCACGGCAAATGAGTGACGGGAGCGGATCTGAGGATGCACGTTCGCCTGGCGGGGTTTCTGGGGGCACTCAAACAGGAAGCCCCGGGCGCAAGCCCGGGGGACTGCAGCGGCGTGCGATTTTCCTTTACCCCTCGCGATGAGTAGGATGCTTATGACGGCCGCAACGGCCGTCAGATTCCGCGTTGCAGGACGCACCGGGGGTGATTCAGGCATCACGCCGGACTCCTCGCACCGGCACTCCCATGCTCAACCGCAGCGCGGTAGTGATTGGCCACGAGACCGCCTTTTTCGGCTGGCTCAAAACGACCGGCAAAAGCAGCGACGATATCGAGACGCTCCAGCAAACGTCCGACAGGGTGGTCTACCTGATCCCGGCCTGCCATTTCTCCGAGGAGATCGACGAAGTCGTCGAGGATCTCTTCGAGGAGATCTTCTTACGCGAACTCCGCGCCTGGCAACCGGACGAGAGCCACTGGCCAGATACAGGCGATTTTTCGCTGTTCACCCGCTGGTTTACGGTCGATGGCATGCCGGCCGTGGATGACGTGGGCCGGGGCACGATTGAAGAGGAACGCGCGTAACGCTCGACCTTGCCCCTACTCGCGATCCTCCGATTCTCCAGCCGGGGCCTTGCCGGCAGCGCTCTCTGCGGCCGTGACCGTCTTCGCTGCCTGCTCCGCGGCAGCAGCGGCGGCCGTCGCCGCAGCGGCCGCCTTCTCGGCAGCGGAGGTCTTCTCGTTGGTCGCTTTCAGCGCGAGTGCCTGCTCCTCCTGCAGTCGCTTCGAAATCGCGGCCACCCGCTCCTCGAGGCCAGCCCGGATCTTCGCCACCTCGCCCTCAACCTTCCGCTCCGTTGCGGCCACCACCTTCTCGAGTTCGGTAGCCGTCCGCTGCTCGATCTTCGCCAGTTCCGCCGCCGTCTTTTCCCGGAGATCGCGGCTCGTGGCATCGGCCTGCTCGACCGCCTTCTTCGATTCCGCCACGGCCGCCACGGCCGCCCGCTCGCTGGCCGCGGCGAGTTCGGCCTCGACTTTCTTCTTCAAGTCTTGCAGCTGCGTATCGAACCGGCTTCGCAGCGCCTGCGACTCTTCCGCAAAGGCTTTGTTGAGTGTCGTGAGCTCGTCCCCAAACTTGGCGTGGAGTTCGCTGGAGCCGGTCGCGATCTGGGATTCGATCTTTTCCCGCAACTGGCCCGCTTCGAATTCGAACTGCCGGTCGAGGGAGTCCTGCAATTCCTGCTTGGCCAGGTCCACACGGGAATGCACCCGACGGGAGACATCTCGCGACAGTTGGGAATAAAGTTCGGCCTTGCGCTTCTCCCAGACGCGACCAAACGGCCACGCCGAAGCGGCATCCGCCACGACGA
This sequence comes from Pirellulales bacterium, assembly GCA_044358475.1. Taxonomy (GTDB): domain Bacteria; phylum Planctomycetota; class Planctomycetia; order Pirellulales; family UBA1268; genus CACORA01. Next base: position 4,344 of record JBIKNV010000035.1, read on the forward strand.
GCACTCCGATCACCGCCACCAGACTGCAAGCAAGCGTGCGCATCTTCGCCTCCCGTGGGTCTCGGTGAGCACCACAGTTTCTGATTCGGCCGTTCCGCCCGCTGCGCGACACGACAGGCTCAACCGGCCGAACCAGATTCACTGACACGCGAGGTCGAACCGCTTCCACCCTTGCCACCGGCAAATCCCGACCGGCACGGTCTGCCTCACCGCCACCACCGGCGTCCCGACAATCCAGGCAATCCGTACCGGTGTCACAACCCCGGCAGGGCGTATGATCGCTGCTTGGCCGTCGTCGCCCGCCACCTCGCCGCCCCCAAACCCCGCCATGCCAGCCTTTGAAATCGTTGCCGCCACGCTCGGCTCGCTCCTGGCTGGGTTCGTCAACGCGATTGCTGGCGGGGGCGGGCTCGTCTCGCTGCCGATCCTGTTTGCCATGTTTCCTGCAGCACCACCGGCGGCGCTCTTTGGCACCAACAAGGGGGCAATGGTCTGGGGCACAGCCTGGTCGGCGGGTTCGTTCGCCCGCCATGTCAGGCTCCCCTGGCCGACGCTCGTGCCGGCGATCGGCGCGGCCGTGTGCGGCGGGCTCCTTGGAGCGTGGTGTGTCACGCTCGTCTCGCCGGAGTGGCTGCGGCGGCTGGTGCCCATCATGCTGGCCGTCGTGCTCGTCTACACGATCGTGAGCCGTGACCTCGGTCAGGTGCATGCGCCGCGCCACAGCCCACGGGCCGAGGCGGTGATCGCCTCGCTCATCGCTGGCGGGCTTGGGTTCTACGACGGTTTTTTCGGCCCAGGCACGGGCCGCTTCTTCATCTTCTTGTTCGTGCGGCTGCTGGGGTTTGATTTTTTGCACGCGGTGGCCAGCGCGAAGCTCCTCAACATGACCACCAACCTCGCGTCGCTGGCAATCTTTTCGGCCACCGGCAACGTCTGGTGGTTCTTCGTGATTCCGATGGCGGCAGCCAATATCATGGGGAGCCATCTGGGCACGAGGCTGGCGCTGCGGCACGGTTCACGATTGATCCGCCTGGTGTTCATCCTCGTCGTGGCCGGGCTGATCGTGAAGACGGCCATCGACGCTTCCTGAGTTCCTCACCGCACTCCCCACGTTTCGGAAAGGCACGCATGCCCTTTGTCTGGATCATCCTCGCCGCTGCGGCCGGGGCCGCGATCGCGCTGCAGGCGGCGGCCAATGGCTCGCTGCGCACCAATCTCGGCGATGCCCGCTACGCCGCCTTCTTCTCCATCTGTGGCACGATGCTCCTGGCCGCGGTGGCGATGCTCGCGATCCGCCCCCCCTTCCCTGCGGCGACGGCGCTGCGGGCGGCGCCATGGTGGAACTGGATCGGCGGTCCGCTGGGGGCATCGATCGTGCTGGCGGGGGCGGTGCTCACGCCGCGGCTCGGGGCGGCCGCGTTCATTGCCGCGGTGGTGGCGGGCCAGGTGGTCTGCTCGCTGGGAATCGATCACCTCGGAGCGATGGGCGTGCCGCAGCAGCCGCTCACCGCCGGCCGCGCGTTGGGCGCGGCGATGATCGTTGCCGGCATGCTGCTGGTGAAATACCTGTAACGATAAACCTTCTTCCGGCGGACGTTTCACCATGACGCTTGAGTGGCTGGCGATCGAAGAGCGGGTGCCGAAAGTGGCTGATGCGGTGCGACAAGCCACGCCGGCCGGCGAGCACGCTGCATTGGCATCGCACCTCGTCCAGGCAATCTCCGCCGCGCTGGCCCACGAGCCCCGCGCCCCTGCCTGGCTGGTCGCGCCCAGCCGTCGTGCCGCCCGCCAGTGGATCGACACGATCGCCCTCGGCGGCACACCCGTCTTCAATGTCCGTGCCACCACACCGCGGGCCCTCTGCTTCGATCTTGCCGCCCCTGCGCTCGCCCGCATCGGTCGGGTAGTCGCCTCTCCCCGGGCGTCGCTCGTGCTGCTGGAAAAAGTGCTCGTGGCGACCGCTGCTGCACAACGGCTTCGCTATTTCTCAACGCCCCGCTCCTATCGCCAGCTCGCCGAGCGGATGCGGGTGAGCCTGTCGGCGATTCGCATGGCCGGCCTTTCGGCCGACGACATTCGGCGGCGGCCGGGCTTTGGCGACTCAAAGAAGGGCCACGATCTCGCCCTCCTCCTCGAAGGCTACGCCGCGGCCCTGGCAGCCGAGCAGCTTGTCGATGCTGCCGATGTCGCCGTCCTGGCCCGCGACACAGTGACCGCCGGCCAGCTTTCGCCAACGTGGCGGCGCATTCTCGTGCCAGCCGAACTCGAGATGCGGCCGCTCGAGCGAGCTGTGTTCGCGGCGCTTGGCGACCGCGTGCTGACGTTGCCGATCGACCCGGAGCCGCAGTCGTTCACCGACCCCACGCGTGGGCCAGTCCTGGAGTTTTCCCGGGCGATCGGCGAAGTGAATGAAGTCCGTGGCGTGCTCCGCCGGTGCCTCGCTCATGAAATCCCGCTCGACACCGTCGAAGTCTTGCACACCGACGCTGCTACCTACCCCGCGATCGTGCAGGAGGTGTTGGCCACGATGGCCGGCGGAGGCGATGACCCAGCAGCCGCGGCCGCCGACGTGCCGGTCACGTTTGCCGATGGTCTGCCAATTCGTGAGTCGCGGCCCGCCCGGGCGTTGGCGGCATGGCTCGCCTGGAGAGCCGAGCGCCACCCGCAGTGGCGGCTCCTGCGAATGATCCGTGATGGACTCCTCGACTGGCGTCGTGGGGCCAAATCATTTCCCGAGGACACCGTCACCGAGGCGACCCTGCTGCGGGAACTGCTGCGCATCAAGATCGGCTTCGACCTGGCCGGGGCGCCGGGCAAGGTGCAGGCAGCAGTCGTGGCCGCGGAGGCGGCGCCGCTCACGTCGTTTGTGGTCGGCAGTCGCGACCCGGAAGATGATGGGGAGTTTGACGAGGAGGCTGCATCGCGACGGCAGACCCAACGCATCGCCTCGCTGCAGGTGATCGCCGGTCTCCTCGCGCGGATCGCCGAGCTCGACCCGCCCCCCGGTGCCGACGCTCTGGCGATCGTCACGCGGGCCCGGCAGTTTCTCGAAGAGGTTGCGGAATCACGGGGCGAGTTCGACAACAACGCGAAGAATCGTCTCGTCGCCGAGATCACCGACATGGAACGGTGGCTCGAGAAACACCCGGCCGCCAACCCGCGGGAGACCCTCGACTGGCTCACCGGGCTGACCGACTCGCTCGTGGTGATGGGAAACGCTCCCCGCCCCGGCTGCCTCCACGTTGCCTCGCTCGCCACCGGCGGTCACTCGGGCCGCCCCCACACCTTTCTTGTGGGCCTCGACGAGAGTCGCTTTCCGGGGCCTGGGAGCGCCGACCCGGTGCTGCCTGATGCCGACCGGATGGCCCTGTCGACCGAGCTCGATGTCGCCAGCGCGTCGACCGCGCGGGCGCGCGCCGAATTCTGGCGACTGCTCGGCCGACTGCGGGGCCACGTGTACCTCTCCTACAACTGCCGCGACCTCGTGCAGCAGTCGGACGTCTTTCCCTGTCCGCTGCTTCTCGAGGCGTATCGTCGCTCCTCCGGCTCGCCCGCAGCGACGCTCGGCGAGTTTCTCGCCGTCGTCGCCAACCGCACCGAATCGTTCGTGCCGCATGATCCCGCGATGGCGCTCAACGAGTCGGAGTGGTGGCTGGCGGCGCTCGGCGAGGATCCGTCGATGCCCGCGGTGAACCAGGCGGCCCGCGGCCACAGTGCCGCCCTTGCACAGGGCTTTGCGGCCGAGGAGGCGCGACGGTCGCCGGCATTCACGCCATGGGACGGCCTCGTGCCCGCGGCCGGCCCTGAGCTCGACCCCACCAACCCGACCGGCCGCGTGGCCTCCGCACACAGTCTCGAGTCGCTCGGAGCCTGCCCGCGGCGGTTCTTCTTTCGGTATGGCCTCGACGTCAAGCCGCTCGACTCGTTCGAGCCGGAGGAAGACCGTTGGCTCGACGACATGGAACACGGCAGCGTCTTGCACAAGGTGCTCGAGCGGTTCATGGAGCGGTTTCTCTATACGGGAGAGGGCCCGCCCGCCGCAGCGCCACGCCCCACGTTCGCCGATCAGGAGGCCGACATCCTCGCGCTCCTCGACGAGGTGCTCGCGGCGAAGCGAGCCGAAAAGCCAACCACGGATGAGGCCGCCGTGGCGGCGGGGCGGCGGGAATTGGCCGACGCCCTGCGCACGTTCCTGCGGGCTGAAGAAGCGTATTGTCAGCAGACGGGCTCGCGGCCCGTCGCGCTCGAGGCGGCGATCGGATTTCAGCCCGAGGGCGAGGGCACCCGATTCGATCGCACCGAAGCGGTGACCCTGCCGCTGGACGACGGCCGCTCGATCCGGCTGCGGGGCTACGTCGACCGGATCGACATCGACGGCGACCGAGCCAGCGAACAGGGCTACGCCATCATCGATTACAAGAAGGGGCGGTCGGCACGGTTCAAGAAGAGCGGCCGGGATCCGCTTGCCTTGTTCGACAAGGGCCGCCGGCTCCAGCACGGCCTCTATGTCTTGATGGTGCGTCACGTGGCCCGGGAGGCGGTCGGCGAGGCAGGCCACGTCACGCGGTTCGCCTACCTCTTTCCCGGTGTCGATACCCGCGGCGAACGGGTCGAGTGGACGGCCGAGGAACTGGCGGGCGTCAACACGCTGGTCGAGCGACTCTGCCGGATCGTCCGCGCCGGCGTCTTCCTCCCCTCCACTGATCAGGCCGACTGTCGTTTCTGCGACTTCCTCGACGTCTGCGGCGACGCCGCCACGACGGCCGCCGCGGCCCGGCGCACACTCCGGGCCGACGAGAGGCCACATGGCGAGGACGGCCAGACGCTCGCCGAACTCTTCGCCGGCATCCGCGAGGCGAGCGACCGTGCCGCCGGCGTGGCGATCGCGCGGCCGCTGCCCTGCGACTTTGCCCTGCTGGAAGAGGTGCCGCCAGGCGACCTCGGCGACGCGACCGCCCGCCAGGCGATCGGCACAACGCTCGATCAGAGCATGCTCGTCGAGGCGTCGGCGGGCACGGGCAAGACCACCTGCATGGTCGAGCGGATGACGGCGCTGGTCCGCACAGGGGCCACCACAGTCGGCCAGATCGCGGCGATCACGTTCACCAAGAAGGCAGCCGCCGAACTGGCCCGTCGGTTTCGCGAGCGGCTCGAACGCGACTCATCCGCTCAGCACCTCCCAGACGAGGAGCGGCAGCGCCTGCAGACGGCACTGGCCGAGATCGACATGGCGGTGATCGGTACGGTCCATTCGTTTTGTGGACGGCTGCTCAAGGAGCGGCCCATCGAGGCGGGCCTCGACCCGGCCGTTGAAACGCTCGACGCCGCGGCTGAACAGGTGCTCCGCGGCCGCGCCTGGCGGGAGTTTTGCGATACGGTCGTACTCGATGAAGATCTCACAGCCGCCCGGCTCGCTCTCGAGGCGACAGGCGTCGATCTTCGCGACCTCCGCTCGGCCTTCGAGACGATCGTCGCCCACGGCGACGTCCGCCACTGGCCGCGGGGGACGGTCGACGCCCCCGACATCCAGCCGCTCATGGCCCGCATCGACGCCGAGATCACGGCGCAGCTCGATGGCGTGCTCGTGCCCTGGAACCAGCGGCCCGTGAGCGACCGCCTCATGACCACGCTCGAGGCGGTACAGCGGACGTATCGCACACGATCAGACGACTCGCCGGGCTCGCTCTTCCGCGCCGCCGAGATGCTCGACGGCGAGTGCCCCACCATCGCGCAGGGCTTGTGGCTGCCCGGTGGCCGTCACCAGGCTCATCTGGAACGGCAGCGGGAACGCAAGCAGGAGCTTGAACAGTGGTGGGACAGCCTCGTGGCCGCCGTCGCCGGCCCGCTGCGGCAGTGGCATGCCTACCGCTACCAGTTTGCGATGCCGCTCTTGGAGGCGGCGCGGGATCACTACGAGCGTGTCCGGCTCACCGAGGGCGTGCTTTCCTTCCACGATCTGCTCGCCAAAACCGCGCAGCTTCTGCGCGAGAGGCCCGACGTGCGGCTGTCGTTTGCGAAGCGGCATCCGGTCCTGCTCGTCGATGAGTTTCAAGACACCGACCCACTGCAGGCGGAGATCCTGCTGCTCCTCACAGCCGATGATCCCGCTGCGACCGATTGGCGATCAACCAGGATCAGGCCCGGCAGCCTGTTCGTGGTAGGCGACCCGCAGCAGTCGATCTATCGCTTTCGGCGGGCCGACATCGATACGTTCGACTTCGTCAAGGAGCGGATCGCTCGCTCCGGCGGGCAGCTGCTCCACCTCAACACCAACTTCCGCAGCAACGGCGAACTCGTCACGTGGGTGAACGACCAGTTCGCCGATCGCTTTGCCGAGCATCGTCCTCAGGATGGCGCGCCGTATGGACCGGGGTTCACGGAGAGCCGTGCCGGCCGGGGCACCGCCGCGCCGGGCGTGCTTGCCGGCCTGCGGCAGTTGCGGGTGCGGTCCAAAAACGTGCGGGCCGAGGCCGAGGCGGTGGCCATGTTCATTCGCCGGGCGATCGATCGCAAGCTCACCGTGCCTCGGGCATCGGCTGCGGAGGATCCCGCCTGCCGACCCGAAGACTTCATGATCGTCACATGGAACACGGGGCAGCTATCGACCTATGCCGAGGCCCTCAATGCGGTCGGGCTGCCATGTGATGTGACCGGCCGCAAGGGCCCCGACAGCAAGCCTGACCTCGCTCTGCTCCACCTCTGCCTGCGGGTGGTCGCCGACACCGACGACACCGTGGCGGCGCTGGCCGTGCTGCGCGGCCCGGTCTTCGGCTTCAGCGATGCCGATCTGTACGCGTTTCACAAGGTGACGGGCCGGATCGACGGCCGGCTCTTTGTGCCCGACAGCCTCGCCGACAAGGCCCTCGCCGCCCGCCTGCGGTTAGCGGCGGAGACATTCCATCGCTGGCGTCGGATCGCCGGCGCGCTGCCGCTGGCGGCTGCGATCGAAACCATCGCCGACGACGCGGGCCTCATGCTCGTGGCATCGGCGGCAGACGGCCGCGCGGGCCGACAGGGCCGGGCAGCAGCCGGCACGATCGCCACGCTCATCGAGCGGGTGCGGGCGGAGCGGTCGCTGCTGACGTCGGTACAGGACGTGATCGATCGCATCGATGATCTCCTGGCCAACGAGTTTCCACGGCAGGATTTCGACACGGCGTCGATCGATGCCGCGGCGGGTGGTGCCGTGCGAGTCATGAACCTCCACAAGGTGAAGGGGCTCGAGGCGCCGGTCGTGTTTCTCTGCGACGAGGATGGACCAGACCGCGACCGCGGGCCGGCGTGGCATGTCTCGCGATCGGAAGCGGGGGCGACAGGCTATCTGAAAATCTCCCGCGTCGGATTCTTCGGCAAGGAGGGTACGACGCTGGCCACACCGTCGGAGTGGCACGATGTCGAAGCAACCGAACGCCGCTACTTGGAGGCCGAGTATCTGCGACTCAACTATGTCGCCGGCACGCGGCCGGGCACCTGCCTCGTGGTCTCCGTCTTTGAAAACACCGCGGGGGAGATCACGGGCGGCTGGCGGGAACTCTCTCCCGACATCGCGACCGTCGCCAACCTCCCCGACCTCGAGCCAGATGCCGCCGCCGAAGCGGCCCGCGCCGCCGCCGCCGCCCGCCCGCCGGCCGACGAAGAGGCGGTCATGGCGGCCCGCGAGCAGACCGAGGCCCGGGCGCGAGCCGTCCGTGCGCCCACGTTCGCCACGGTCACGCCCCGTGATTTCCTCATCGAGCCGGCCGAGCGCATCCGCCACACGGGCCGCGGGCTGGGGCAGGAATGGGGCACCGTGATCCACCGGCTCCTCGAACTGGCTGTGTTGCAACTGGAACAACCACACGGCGAGGCCGGGGCGTTTGACCTGCGAATGGCCGCCGAGAGCGCTCTCGAGGAAAGCGACTTTGCTGAGAGCGGCATCGCCCGGCGAGAACTCGTCGATCGCGCCGTGGCCCTCGTCGGGGAGATTCAGCGCAGCCCGGCCTGGCAGCGCATCCGTGAGAGCCGCGAACGGCATGTCGAAGTGCCATTCACGATCGCAGTCAGTGGCGATGAGATCCCCACGGGCGTGCACGTTGATACCGGGCCGGGCCGGGCCGAGTCAGGTGCCGCCGATCTGCGAGCCGCGGCCGCGGAAGGCGGCAGCTCGGTGCCGGTGCTGATTCGTGGCCAGATCG
>JBIKNV010000348.1:0-3678 GCA_044358475.1 Pirellulales bacterium
GTGCTTGCTCGTGAAATCTTCGAAGTGTTGCTCTGGGTAGTTGGGAGGATGGTCGGCAACCCCAATATTCCGCGCGAGTTGCTCTTTAGCCCCGACTACCACTCCCGCCCAGGTGCTGCAGCCGAGCTTGGAGTGACGTTCACCGACCATCAGCGTTTGGCTTGTTCCGTCGAGAATATCGCGAAACTTGACCCGGCTGTTGCGGAAGAAAATCCCGTCGCCGGCGGCGGGAGCCTCTTCGGGCTCCTTCGTACCAAAGACGCCGATGTAATTGGCTTTGCCGACGTTGGTGAGCGGTGCCAGCGGCCCGCCATCGACCCCGTGATACTCATGATGCTCGTGGTCGGGATCATCTTCTTCGTGCTCTTCTTCATGCTCGCCGTCGTCGGTGCCGATCGCGAAGACCCCGCCGGCCGCTTCGGTCGGTCCCTTCAGATCCGATGGGCAGAGGAAGACGGACACGACGGTCTTCCGCACCTCTTCATGCACCGTGGCTGCCGCGGAATCGTAGAGCGGCTTGCGGGCGTTGATCTGGTTGAAGAGGCCTGACTGCTCGAGCTGCGGCAGCAGTTCCGATGCCCATCCCCAGCCGGGCTGGTCATCGGCGGCGACGGGTGGCGTGTGCCCCACCCGCACGCCGGTCCAGCCGGCGGGGAGCCGCTCGGCATGGTCATGGTAGTGATGCAGGGCGATGCCCACTTGGCGAAGATTGTTCATGCACTGCGATGCCCGCGCGGCCTCGCGGGCCGACTGCACCGCCGGCAAGAGCAGGCCGACGAGCGTGCCGATGATCGCGATCACGACCAAAAGCTCGACGAGCGTGAAGCCTCGTTTAGTACTGCAACGCGTTGTGGCACCCACGCGACTGACTCCCGGGAGAAAATCCCAAGGAGTACGGATATCACGAAACCCTGGCGCTGTCCAGCAGCCCGCTGCCGCTTCGCGTCCGCAGCAGCCGTCGCCGCAGTGCCGCCAGCACGCTTCCGGCGATGCCAAGCCCCGCAAGGGCGATGCTCGACGGTTCGGGCACGACCTGGGCGGAGTAAAAGTCGATGCCTTCGTCGTGAATTTCCTCGCTCATCCCCTGATTGAATACGAAGTAGATCGGATCGGAAACGAGCCCCCCGACGGAGAGGTAACCGCCGAATGCATAAATTCCATCCGGGGCCCCCAGCGTGTCGAACGAGGATCCACTGCCGCCGACACCGATGCTCGACTCGAGGTGCTGATGCACGCGACCGTTGGCACCGCCCGTGCCGAGAATGTTCCACACGAGCAGGCTTCCCGAAGTCGAAGAGCCGCTTACTCGCAGGTTCTGGTTGATGGAAGCATGGGATTGACTGACATTTATCTCGACCCCGCCTGTGACCGGCGCGAAAGATGCCGCACCGGTGCCGTCCCAATAGCGGAGCGCTCCATAAGCACCCGGCACAATCGAGAGCGTCAGCCCGCCCGCCGGCAGCATGCCGTTGTTCGGAAAAACGCCATTCGTGAAAGCCGACATGTTATTGAACCCGGGTCCGTCCGCAAAATTTGCAGCCGTCTCTCCAAAGTCATAGCCATAGACGCGCATGATCTGTTCCGTGGGCAGTTCCCCCAAATCATCGTATGCCCCAGTGAGGATCTTCGATCCTGGAACCGTTCCGCTCGCATAAGGAACGACGTCGTAATGGCCGGCGCGGACAGTCGAGACGATTGAAAACATCGCGAGCCCGACGAAAACAAACTGGCGGATCAGGTTGTTGAATACTGCTGACATCGACTATTTCTCCTATGAACAAAAGGATCACTTACGTGCTTCAACGAGGGCGGGAAAACTCCGGCGTTCTCCAAGGCGGCTGACACCATGCCGAGATCTGCTCAGATGCAATGGGTTCGACGTGCCCGTCGGCATAGAGGTAGTTGGCCGCGCCGGCATGACGGTCGACGGCGACCTCATTACTCACGCCCTGGAAGACGCGACCGCTGTTTTTTTGTGAGTTCGAGAACCAATCGAAGGAATGGACGTGGTCCGCATAGGGATCATCGAATCCTTTTTTTTCGGATAATTCGAAGGCGATGATCGACTTCGACATCTCCTGGATCTTGTGCAGGCGGTCGAAGGCCGGCTTCGCTTCGCTCGAAAGCCAGCCGTTAAGCGTGTAACTCGTCAGCCGTGATTCACGGCGCTTTGCGGCCAACGGATCGTCCGGACAGATCCGTATCTCATCGACGCTTTCGAGAAATGGACCGACCGTATAGATCCACGCCTTGAGAAATTCACCGGTAACTGGATCGGCCTCTGAGGTGTGTGTCGTTTCTGGCCACCTGCCACGCTGCGCGTCTGCAAAATTCAGAATCGCCAGGCCGACCTGCCGCATGTTGCTTAAGCACTGCGTACGGCGCGCAGCGGCCCGCGCCGCCTGCACGGCGGGCAGGAGCAACGCGACGAGCGTGCCGATGATCGCGATCACCACCAAGAGCTCCACGAGCGTGAAGCCGCCGCGAGCGGCGGTTGCTTTCTGTCTCATACGGCTACCAATGATACTCACATGCACCTCTATTGCAACTGTAACTCTATTGCATCTACAAGCGGGGTGGGGGCGGCGGCCTGCGACCGGACGTACGCGCTCACCGGCGGAGCCAACGAGGATTCCGCCTTGGGGGGGCGGATGCCGGGGAGACGGAAGCAAGAGTGATTCCCGCTGGCGTTGTGCGCCAGAGCGGCCCAGGGGGCCGGTGCTTCGGAATCAGGCTGCCGTCACGAGCGTTTCTCTAAGATCGCTTCTGCGCCGACGGAGGCAAGCGTATTTGCAACGCTTTACCTTGTGCAATTTGATGTCTAATGCAGAAGACTTGCATTAAGTCTAGGTTGTGGCGAGGCGGTGTCAAGGCCTTTAATTCCGGCTGTTTTGGAGACGATTTCCCCGAGGTCTTATCCCTTCTTGGGCCGTGCTGGAACGCGGAGCTTAGACTGGCCGCATGCCCGGAAATTTCATCCTCGTGCTCGGCGACCAGCTCGACCGGAAAAGTGCCGCGTTCGACGGGTTCGACCGCGGCCGCGACCGGGTCTGGATGGCCGAGGTGGTGGAGGAGTCGACGCACGTCTGGACGCACAAGGCCCGGATCACCGTCTTCCTCGCGGCGATGCGGCACTTCCGCGCCGCCCTCGAGAAGGAGCGGATCGACGTCGATTACACAGAGCTCGCAGCCAAGCCCAACGCCAAGGAACCGCAGACGCTCGCCGCCGCCCTGCTCGCGAGCCTCCCGCGGCTCGCGAAGGCCGGCTTCGTGCCCGAGCGGCTCGTCGTCGTCGAACCGGGGGAATGGCGGGTGCAGGAAATGCTTCGTGCCGCCGCGCGGGAGGCGGGCATGCCGCTCGAGGTCCGGACCGATCGGCATTTCTTCTCGACCCGCGACGAGTTCGCGGCGCATGCGCAGGGCCGAAAACAGCTGCGGCTGGAATACTTCTACCGCCCTCTGCGGGAAAAATTCGGCGTGCTCATGGACGATGGCGAGCCGGCCGGCGGCCAGTGGAACTATGATGTCGAGAACCGCGGCGCTTTTCCGAAGGCCGGCCCCGGCAAACTTCCCGCGCCCGTGCGATTCGCCCCCGACAAGACGACCCGCGCGGTGATCGACCTCGTGCATGCCCGGTTCGCCTCCCATCCGGGACAACTCGACGGCTTCGACTGGCCG
>JBIKNV010000349.1:0-3664 GCA_044358475.1 Pirellulales bacterium
GGCAAGTTCGCCGCCCACGAGCGCGTTGATGTCGAGATCGTGCTCGAACGAGCTGCCGACGCCGTCGAGGAATGGGTCGCCCTCGGCATCGACGCTGCCATGAACCGATTTAATTGACTCCGACCGACCACCGCCCCCCGCTCCGTCCACTTTTCCCGACACGTTCCCACTCTCAGTAGGAGAAAAACGACCATGGTTGTGTACGAAGGAATGTTCATCCTCGATCCGACGAAATATGCCCGCGACCCCTCGGCCGCATCACAGCAGGTCGCCGACCTGATCACGCAGGCCGGCGGCACGATCCTCGCCGCCCGCCTCTGGGATGAGCGGAAACTCGCCTATCCGATCAAGGGCCACAAGCGCGGCGCTTACTGGCTCACCTACTTCAAGATGGCCGGCGGCGGTCTGACCCAGCTCGAGCGGCAATGTCAGATCACCGACGATATTCTCCGCTCGCTCATCCTGAAGGTCGATTCTCGGATTGCCGACGCCCTCGTGGAGCATGCCCTGGCTGGGGAAACGGGCCCGAAAACAGCAGCAACAGGGAGTGGGTCATGATCGAGCTCGGCGGCTGCTTGCACGGTTTGCCACGACCCGGTAGTCTGACGCTTCGTTTTGTACAAGCGTTCAGTTCACCATGCACGGCCGGTTCGATTGCCGGCAGAAAGAAACGGAGGCAGTGATGGCCAGCTTCAACAAGGTGATCCTTCTCGGCAACGTCACCCGCGACCCAGAACTTCGTTACATCTCCAGCGGCACGGCTGTGACTGACATTGGCCTGGCGGTCAACGATCGCCGCAAGAATGCCCAGGGCGAATGGGTCGAGGAAACGACCTTCGTCGATGTCACGCTCTGGGGCCGCACCGCCGAAGTGGCGGGAGAGTATGTCTCCAAGGGTTCCCCGCTCCTGATCGAGGGCCGTCTCAAGCTGGACCAGTGGGAGAAGGACGGCAAAAAAAACTCCAAGCTCCGCGTGGTCTGTGATCGGATGCAGTTGCTCGGCGGCCGTGGCGCCGAGGGAAGCCGAAACGCTGAGGGAAGCCGGGGCAAGCCTCGGCCGGTCACGTCCAAGGCCGGGGGTGACGACTTCGATCAGTCTGCCTCCTTTGGGGACTCTTCCTTTGGCGACTCCGATCTCGGCGGAGCCCCCGGTGCCGACGACGACATCCCGTTCTAAACACTCGTTCCCCACTCTCCATTACTTCTCAAGGAATCCACTCATGCCAGCCTCAACAGCATCGACCAGCCGCCGCGGCGGATCTTCGCATCTCCCCAAGGGTCCGCGGGGTGGTGTCGAACTGCTTCTCATCCACAACGTCGAGCACCTCGGCAAGCAGGGAGACGTGATCGAGGTGAAGCGGGGCTACGCCCTCAACTACCTGCTTCCGCAGGGCCTGGCGACCGTCGCCACCGAGCATCACAAGCGGATGGTTGAGAAGCATCGGGCCAAGCTCGAGGAGATTGCCCGTGAGCGGATGGCGGGCCTGCGTAGCCAACTGGCCGAGCTGGTGCGAACGAGCGTGACGATCGAGGCCAACGCCAACGACGAGGGACATCTCTATGGCTCAGTTGGGGCCGCGGAGATCGCCCGCTCGCTCAAGCAGCTCGATCTCATGGTGTCGCCTGACTGCATCATCCTGCAGGGGCCGCTGAAGGAAGTTGGTCTTTACACCGTGAAGATTCGGCTGGCGGCAGAAGTCGAGGGCGACATGAAGGTGTGGGTTGTGCCGTCGAGCAGCGAGGGTGGCAGCAAGTAGCGTCGTTCGCCAGTCATCAGGAAGGTTTCAAGGACTACCATGGTCGCACCGCAGGACTCTGCGACCCGGGAAGGATCCCGTCGCGGCCGTAGCCGCGGCGATGTGGTGTCGTCGCCTGCGTCGCCCACCCTATTCGATACCCGAGAGCGGCCGGCCAACGTCGACGCCGAGCGGGCCGTGCTGGGCAGCATCCTGCTCAAGCCCGACGTCTGCGACGACGTGGCCCTGCTGGTCCGTGCCGAGGACTTTGCAGATGACGCCCATCAGCTCCTGTTTCGACATCTGCTCGAGCTGCATGACTCTGGCAAGCGGATCGATGTCACGATCGTGCTGGAGCGGCTGCGGACGAAGGGCGATCTCGATCGGATCGGCGGAGCCCCGTCGCTGGCCGAGATCGTGCAGTCGGTTCCCCACGCCGCCCACGCCACTCACTACGGCCAAATCGTCCGCGACAAGGCGATGCTGCGTTCGCTGATCGACGCCAGCACCGACATTCTCCGCGACGCCTACGACGCCGTCGACGAGCCGCGCGAACTGGTGGCCAGAGCCGAGGCCAAAATCTTCTCCATTCTCGAGCATCGCAGTTCGGCAGAGGCTAAGCCGATCGAGGCGGTGCTGGTCGAGGTGATGGAGCGGATGGACGCCCGCATGAAGCACGAGCATGCCCTCGGCGGCGTGGAGACCGGCTTCACCGACCTCGACACCCTCTGCGGTGGGCTCCACAACTCCGAGCTGATCATCCTCGCGGCCCGGCCGAGCATGGGCAAGACGGCCTTCGCGATGAACATCGCGGAGCATGTGTCGATCGACCTCAAGCAGCCGGTGCTCTTCGTTAGCCTTGAAATGGCCAGTCTGGAACTGGCCGACCGCCTCCTCTGCTCAGCGGCCCAGGTCAACGGCCACCGCCTGCGGAACGGCACGATCTCCCAGGAAGACCGGCGGCGACTGGTCCAAAAGTCGGCCGAAATCAGTGCCGCGCCGCTCTACATCGACGATACCCCGAGTCGCACGCTCACCGAGATCGCCGCCGTGGCCCGCCGGTTGAAGCGAAAGCAGGGCCTCTCCCTGGTGGTGATCGACTATCTGCAGCTGATCGAGCCCGACAATCCCCGCGACCCCCGGCAGGAACAGGTGGCAAAGATTGCCCGTCGGCTGAAGACGATGTCACGAGAACTCGACATCCCAGTGCTCTGCCTCGCCCAGCTCAATCGGCAGGCGGAGGTGTCGCGGGACAACCGCCCCCGGCTCAACCATCTCCGCGAGTCGGGGGCGATCGAGCAAGATGCCGACGTCGTGATGTTCGTGCATCGCGAGGAGTACTACCAGTCCAACGACGAGGATCGGGAGCGGGTGAAGGGCCAGGCTGAGATCATCATTGCCAAGCAACGGAACGGCCCCATCGGCGACATCAAGCTCCTCTGGCAGCACGACTACACGCGGTTCGTCAACCTCGAGCACCGCCCGTACGACGAGTTCGAGGCGTTCTCGACGTTCTAGTTTCACGGCGGCTCGGCCATCCATGGCCCGAGCCGCCTTGCCGGCCTCCGGCCGGAAGAAATCCGGCCCTCCGGGCCTTCCTCCCATCTGGCGGACGCACCTCCGGGCGTCCGTGGCCGCCTGTCGGCGGCAAACGCTGCATGCCTGTGAAATGCGAGTAGGATAGGGTTCGTCAGCCTCTTTCCGCGATGCATCCGTGAGGGGCTGCCCGTGCCCCGGGAGCCGGCCTTGGCAGCGAGCGCAGGCAGGATGCCGAAAGCGAAGCTGGCAGGGAGCGAGCGAAGGCCTGGAGGGCCGTAGCGAGCGTCCGGCGACGGGGCACGGGCAGCCCCGAACCCGCACCCCCGCAATCATCAGCTCACCACAATCGCATGCCACTCCTCGCCATTGAATCGACCTGTGACGAGACA
>JBIKNV010000350.1:0-3645 GCA_044358475.1 Pirellulales bacterium
CCAGGGAGCCGGAAGCCAACTGGATCGCCACGCGGTGGGGCCAACGGTGGCACCCGGAGATGACACGGGTGGCCGACGCCGCGACTCCGGCTGGACGATAGACGCCATGCCGTGAACGGCGCTGCGATCGGACTTCGTCAGGCGCCGCTCGCCACGCGGTCAACCGTGGGTATCCTAGGGGTATGACCATGCCCTTCGCCTCCCGTGTTGAGACCTGCCGCCAGATCGACCTGTCCGATCCGATCGGACGCGAGCAACTCGAGTCCCTGCGTCGCATGCTCGCATCGCAGGGCGACATGGTTAGCCCGGCAGGACGCCAGCGAACGATCGACGTCTTCGGATCGGCCCTTACGCCACGGCAAGTGGTCGAGCGGATCTGCACCGATGTGCGGGCCAAGGGGATCGAGGCCGTTCTCGACTACTCGCGTCGAATCGACGGCGGCTCACCGAGCCGCCATGACCTCTTCGTGGCGACCGAGGCGCTGGCGAAGGCTCATGCTGAGGCCGATCCCGGCTTCCTCGCGGCCATCCGCCGGATCCGCGACCGCGTGATGCGATTTCAGGAGGCGATCCTCGCCCGCGACGTCACGGTGCCTCTCCCCGGCGGTGGCTCGCTGGGGCAGCGTTACGTGCCGCTGGACCGCGTCGGTGTGTGTGTGCCCGGTGGGGCGGCAGCCTACCCATCGACGCTGCTCATGACCGTCGTGCCGGCACAGGTGGCGGGTGTTGCGGAGATCGTCGTCGTCGCCCCGCCCACGAAGTTTGGTGCCGAGAATCAGCACGTCCTGGCCACCTGCCATGAACTTGGCGTGACGACCGTGATGCGGGCCGGCGGCGCTCAGGCCGTGGCCGCGATGGCGTACGGCGTCGAGGGCCTGCCGCGGGTCGACATGATCGTCGGCCCCGGCAACCTGTTCGTGGCGTTGGCCAAGGAATTCGTGTTCGGGGACGTAGCGATCGATTCGATCGCCGGCCCGAGCGAGATCGTCGTGGTGGCCGACGCGCAGGCCAACGCCGAGTTCATCGCCGCCGACATGCTGGCTCAGGCGGAGCACTCGCCCGGTTCGGCGATTCTCCTGACGGCCTCGCGACCGCTGGCCGATCGCGTCGCGAAAGCAGTCGCCCATCGGCTCGCCATTCTCGAGCGGGCTGACCTGACACGGGAAAGCCTGGAACGATTCGGGGCGATCGTGCTTACCCGTAGCGACGACGAGTCGGCAGACGTGGCCAATGAATTAGCTCCCGAACACCTGTCGATCGACACCCGTGACCCGCAGGCAACGCTGACAAGGATTCGCCACGCAGGGGCCGCGTTCTTGGGGCCCTGGAGCCCCGTGGCGGCGGGCGACTACGCGGCCGGCCCCTCGCATGTGCTCCCCACGGGCGGCACAGCCCGGTTCGCCGCCGGACTCTCGGCCAACCACTTCCTCCGCAGCGGCAGCGTGATCAGCCTCGCTCGCGAGGATCTCGCTGAAATGGCCGCCGACATCGCGCTGCTCGCCGACGTCGAAGGCCTCACCGCCCACCGCCGCAGCGTGGACGCACGGATGCAGTGAGGGGTTGGTCTGCCATCCCGCCAGCTTGCGCAGGCGGCTGCCTGGACTCAGGACCGACTATCCAGCTCGGGGCTGCCCGTGCCCTCGAGCCGGCGTAGGTGGCCAGCGCAGCCCGGAGGGCGAGAGCGCAGCCACCTCCGAGTGAGCGGAGGGCAGGATGCCCGCAGCGAACGTCCAGCGAGAGGGCACGGGCAGCCCCGAGCCGCGTCACAATTGCGGTCGCACCGCCTGTGCCGATTCTGCGGGATTGGCGGCGTTCTCCACGGCGTGAGGTAAACTCGGGCATCGGAGCCACATCCCCCATGCCAGATCTGCCAGCCGCCACCGCCGCCTCGCTCGTCCGCGCCGACATCGCGGCCTTGGCCGGGTATGTGCCTGGCGAACAGCCGCAGGGGGGCAAGTGGATCAAACTCAACACGAATGAGAATCCTTACGCGCCGTCGCCCGCCGTGGCCCGCGCGATTACCGCCACGGCCACCGGCCGTACGCTGGCCAAGTATCCCGACCCGCTTGCCAGCGTCTTTCGGATGCGGGCAGCCGAGGTGCTCGGTGTCGACCCGAGTTGGATCATGTGCGGCAACGGCAGCGACGACCTGCTCACGATCCTCGTCCGCACATTCGTCGGCGTTGGAGAGTGCCTCCGGGTGCCCGCGCCGAGCTACATCCTGTATCGCACGTTGGCCGGCATCCAGGGTGCCGAGTGCGAGGAGTTTGCGTACGACCGCGACTGGACGCTGGGCGACGGATTTGCCGCTCCGCAGTCCGCCACCGGGGGCGACGTGAAGCTCGCCATCATTGCCAACCCCAACAGTCCGTCCGGCACGCTGCTCCCGCCCTCCCGGATCAAAGATCTCGCCGAGCGGCTGCCCTGCCCGCTGGTCGTCGACGAGGCGTATGGCGATTTTGCCGACGCCGACTGCCTCGATCTTGTCAAGGAAAACGAGCGGGTGATCGTGACCCGCTCGTTCAGCAAATCGTACGCGTTGGCGGGCCTGCGGTTCGGGTTTGCCGTCGCCCAGCCGGCGATGATCGAGCAGTTGCAGAAGGTGAAGGATTCCTACAACTGCGACGCCCTCTCGATCGCCGCCGCGACGGCCGCCATCGACGACCGGGCGTGGCTGACGGAGAATCGAACGAAGATTATTGCCACCCGACGCCGGCTCACCGACGCCCTGCGGGACCTCGGCTACGATGCCCTGGAGAGCCAGGCCAACTTCGTCTGGTGCACGCACCCCGCACGACCTCACAAGCCCATCTACGAGTCGCTCAAGCAGCAGGGCATCCTCATTCGCTACATGCACTACGCCGGCTGGGGAGATGGCCTGCGAATCACGGTTGGCACCGACGAGGAGATCGACGCCTTCCTCTCCGTGCTGAGAACCATCTGACCAGAGCCCACCCTGACCGGAGCCCACCACCTCCATGCCCCGCATCGCCACCATCACCCGAAAAACCACCGAGACGGATGTCACGCTGTCCGTGAACCTCGACGGCACCGGTGTTGCCGATATCCAGACCGGCCTGGGCTTTTTCGACCACATGCTCACATTGCTTGCCGGCCACTCACTCATCGACCTGTCGGTCCGCTGCGTGGGCGACCTGCACGTCGACGGCCACCACACGGTCGAAGATGTCGGCCGGGCCTTCGGCACGGCGCTGAAGGACTGCCTCGGCGACCGTCGCGGCATCCGTCGCTACGGCCACGCGATCATTCCAATGGACGAATCGCTCGTCACGGCGGCCGTCGACCTCGGCGGTCGCTCAGCGTGCGTCTTCGCCGTGGAGTTCCCCGTACCGTCGATCGGCAGCTTCGATACCGAATTGGTCGAAGTCTTCTGGGAAAGCGTGGCGGCCACCGCCGGGGCCAATATCCACGCCATCCTGCACCACGGCCGCAACGGCCACCACATCGCCGAAGCAGTCTTCAAAGCCACGGCCCGCGCCCTCCGCATGGCGGTCGAGACCGATCCGCGCCAGCCCGGCATCCCGAGCACAAAAGGCTCGCTCCAAAGCACCTGACGGCCGGATCAGCTCGGGGTTGCCCGTGCCATGGAGCCGGCGTACGCAGACCAGCGAAGCAAGGATTGCG
>JBIKNV010000351.1:0-3644 GCA_044358475.1 Pirellulales bacterium
CGCGGTTTGGCTAGTTTCACGAAGCCCCGGGGGTCAGCAGCACCCCCGGGACCCTACAGCCACGGCATGTCGACGGAAAACGTCGGGGGCGTCTCGTCGAGGGCGATCGCGTAGGCGGTGGCGTGGGAGCGGCAGTGCGAAATGCTGACGAGCACGCAACGAATTCCCATGCGTTCGGCGATCTCCCGCGTGCCTCCCTGGAGCGTCACGGTTGGCCGTCCGCCCACGCCGTTGAGTACCTCGATGTCCCGCCAACTGATCCCCTTTCGCCAGCCGGTGCCAAGTGCCTTGAGGATGGCCTCCTTGGCGGCCCAGCGGCCGGCAAAGTGCTGCGTCGCCATGCGGCGGCTGCGGCAGTAGTCGATCTCCGCCGCTGTGTAGACCCGCCCCACGAACAGTTCGCCGTGACGTTCGATCATTTGGGCGATCCGCAGCACTTCCGTGATGTCGGTGCCGATACCGAGCACGTTCATGGTTTCTTTCCCGGCACCGTCGCCCTCGCTCCCGTGCGACTCAGCCCGCAGGCCTGCTTGGCCCGGGCGAGCACCCGCCCTGCCTGCTCACGGGCCCGGGCCGCCCCATCGGCCAACACGGCGAGAATTCGTTCGGGGTCGGCCTCGAGTTCCGCCCGGCGGGCACGGGCGTCGGCAAAAAAGGCATTGGCTGCCTCGACGAGAGCCTTCTTCACCTCGCCATAGCCGAAGCCGCCGCGGCGGTAGAGTTCAGCCATCCGCTGCGTGTCGCTCTGGCTGGCCATCAATGAATAGAGATCGAAGAGATGGTCACCCTCGGGATTCTTCGGCTCTTCAACCGGCCGCGAATCGGTGGTGATCCGCATGACCTTCTTCTTCTGGGCAGATAGCTCCTCGAACACCTCGATCGTGTTGTGGTAGCTCTTCGACATCTTCTGGCCGTCGGTCCCCGGCACGCGGCCCCCGCCTGCTACAAGCCGCGGCGCAGGGAGCGTGAACACCTCTCCGTAGAGATGATTGAAGGAGCCGGCCAGATCGCGGCAGACTTCGATGTGCTGCACCTGATCTTCCCCCACGGGCACGAGCGTGGCGTCGTATGCCAGGATGTCGGCGCTCATCAGCACGGGGTAGGCAAAGAGCCCCGCATCAGCCGCCAGGCCACGAGACTTCTTGTCCTTGTAGGCGTGGCACCGCTCGAGCAGGCCCATCGGACAGACAGTCATCAACAACCACGTGAGTTCCGTCACCTCCGGCACATCGGACTGAACAAACAGAGTGGCCCGCGCGGGATCGAGTCCCAGAGCAAGCAGGTCGACGGCCGCATCGTGCACGAGGCTCCGCAGGCGGTCGGGATCGCGGACGGTCGTCAGGGCATGGAGATCAGCGATGAAGTAGTAGGCGTCGCCGGCGGACTGCAGTTCGATGTACTGCCGAATCGCCCCGAAATAATTTCCCCAATGAAACCGGCCGGTCGGCTGGATGCCGGAGAGGACGCGAGTGGGCTGCGAAGCAGGAGCCGGTGGAAGTGTGTCAGCGGGCATCGACAGTGGTTTCCGGAGAGGGAGCGCAGGGCTGCCGCGTGGGGAGGACGAGAGTGCCGACCACGTCGGCCAAGGATGCGGCGCCGAGTTCGCCGAATGCGACGGGCAGCGCGTCGAGGATTTTCGTGCAGGCGACCGGCTCGGCAAAGTTGACGGTGCCGAGCTGCACAGCCGAGGCTCCCGCCACGAAAAACTCCATGCAATCGTCGACTGTCATGATGCCCCCCACGCCGACGATCGGGATGGCAAGTTTCTGCCGCACCTGGTGGACGCAGCGCAGCGCGATGGGTTTGATCGCGGGCCCGCTGAGGCCGCCGACCACATTGCCCAGCAGCGGCCGCCGCCGTCGCCAGTCGACGGCCATGCCCTGACAGGTGTTGATGAGGGTGACGGCATCGGCCCCACCGTCTTCCGCACCACGGGCGATCGCGACGATGTCGGTGACATTGGGAGTGAGCTTCGCGAGGATCGGCAGGTTGGTCACGCCGCGGACGCCCGCCACCACGCTGCGGCACATCTCGGCATCGGTGCCAAGATCGACACCATGGCTCACGTTGGGGCAGGAGATGTTGAGTTCAATCGCCGCGACTCCGGGCACTCCCTCGAGGCGGTCGGCCAGTTGCACGAACTCAGCCTGGTTGGCCCCGGCGATGCTCACGATCACCGCCGCCCCGCAGTCTCGCAGGAAGGGCAACTGCTTCCGGAGAAAGGTGTCGACGCCGTCGTTGTCGAGACCGATCGAATTAAGCAGCCCAGCGGCTGTCTCCACGGTTCTCCAAGGCACGTTTCCCTGCCGAGGAAGCGGCGTGATCGTCTTGGGAACGATCCCGCCGAGCCGCCCGAGTTCGACAAAGCCGGTCATCTCGCGGCCATAGCCAAACGTGCCTGAGGCCACGAGCACGGGATTGGGCAACCGCAGCCGGCCAAGAGACACCGTCAGGTCGACCGGACGGGCAGTTGAGTCGGGAGGGCTGGGCGGCGGCTGCGACATGGAAGACCACTGTTTTAGCCACCCCGGCCGGTTTTCCACATCCCTGCGTTGAAGACCGGGCGAAAAAGTCCGGTTGAGTAAAGTTTGACGGTCGTACGGCCGATACTGTCTGACACCACGGACCAGTGTCCGGCTGTCCCGCCGGGACGGAAAGTTGACACTAGTGCTTGGTACTCATAGGCTTCCGACGAATTCTGCCATTGGAAAAGTACGACGGGCCTCGGCCTGTCAGCCTTCCGGTTGGAGCGTCGGAGCCGTGACCAAGAAAGACATTGTCCGGACGATTTCGGAACAACTCGATCTTCCCCAGCTTCGCACGAAGGAACTGGTCCAGCGGACATTTGACGCCCTCGTCGAATCGCTCGTTCGGGAGGGTCGCATCGAGCTGAGAAATTTCGGGGTGTTCCAAATCAAGAAACGCGAAGCCCGCATGGCCCGGAATCCCCGCACGGGAGAGCAGGTGCCGGTCCAGGCGAAATTCGTGGTGACCTTTAAGCCGGGCAAAGAGATGGAGGCACGTGTGCGGGACATCGGCAAACTCGATCCCCCGCCCGACTGGATTGACGGAAACCACAAGGATGAAGACCCCGCTCCCCCAGATCCCAGCCAGCCGTAAATGGCTCAGGACCGCCGGAAAGACCGGTAGCCTGGGCAACCCGGGTCGGGCACAACCACACAAATCGGCATCGCGACGGGGCCATGGGATTGGCTACACCCGATGTCCGGAAGAGGTCAGGAGGACCGCACGATGAGAAACGCCGTTTATCTGCTGCTTGCGGCGACGCTGCTGGCCACCAGCACCGGCTGTCTCATTCCCATGTATTCAGCCGATCCGATCCGGCGGGCCCAGCAGTTGATTTATACGTCGGAAGACCTTCGAGCGATTACCGACGAATGGGAGCGGATCTGGTTCCTTGACCAGCCGTCGCACATGAAGCCATATCGGACGCACGGCGGGATACTCTAGTTTTACGCAACGCTCGCCATCCTGGCCTCGCGTTGCTTGGCAGCCATCCGGCTGCTGGTGCTAACCCGGGCCTCCAGCCCTCGCGGCTCTTGCACGCAACGCTCGCCATCCTGGCCTCGCGTTGCTTGGCAGCCATCCGGCTGCTGGTGCTAACCCGGGCCTCCAGCCCGCGG
>JBIKNV010000352.1:0-3631 GCA_044358475.1 Pirellulales bacterium
TGCGGCTCGACGCAAAGAACAATCCGATCGTGAAGGGCGGGGCCCACCAGTACGAAGGAGACTGGGTGGTCCTCCATCGAGGGCATTGGGACAACTTCAACGCCCGCGATTTCCGCGTTCCAACCCCGGGCCTCTATACGATCCGCGCGCGCGTGGCCGGCCGGGTTCCGTCCCGGGACGATGTCGTGCGGACCGCGTCGGCGATACTCAAGGAGCGGCAGGCCAAGGAAGACGAGAAAAATCCCGGCCGTGTGAAGCAGAATCAGGAACGCTTCGAGCAGGATTTGCAGCACTTTCGTGACGACAGGATGTACGACTACGGCCCGCCGCGGCTGAAACTCGTGCTGCAACTGGGATCGCAGCCGCGCACGGTCGCTGAATTCGACGCCGAGGGGTCATCTGACGATCCCCGGATCATGGAGTTCCCCACCCGCTTCACAGCCGAGGGGGCTGGCGTGAGTTTGGAATACGCGTACTCCATCCCGGCCGTTCTGGAAAACTTCTGGATGCAAACCAGGGACGATTTCGCCCGGCCGGACGCCATGGTCGACTGGGTGGAGGTAGAGGGCCCGATCTACGACGCATGGCCCCCGACGTCCCACTCGCGGATTCTCTTCACGTCGCCGCTCGCCAACACCGATGAGCCCGCCTACGCCCGGGCGGTCTTGGAGCGATTCATGGGCGAGGCCTACCGTCGACCCGTCGAGGCTGGCGAGGTCGATGAGACGCTTGTCTTGTTCACCAAGGCGCGGCAGGGCGGCAAGTCCTTCGTGGAGGCCATCAAGCTGCCACTGATGGCGGTGCTGACGAGCCCGAATTTCCTCTACATCGCGGAGACCCATCCGGCTGATGTCGCGCAGCCGCTTACCGACCACGAACTGGCGGCTCGCCTGTCGTATTTTCTCTGGTCGTCGCAGCCCGATTCCGAACTCCGCAGCTTGGCCGACGCGGGGAAGCTCGTGGATCTGCGGACACGGCAGGCGCAGGTGAACCGGATGCTCGCCGATCCCAAGGCGGAGCAGTTCGTCACGAACTTTGCGGGGCAATGGCTCGGTCTTCGCGAGGTTGGCGCCAATCCCCCCGCTCCTGATCTCTACCCGCGGTATGACCGCCACCTCGAGACATCGGTCGTGAAGGAATCGGAGGCGTACTTTGCCGAATTCCTTCGCAATGATCTTGATGCCCGGCAGATGATCAAGAGTGATTTCGTGACGATCAACGAACGGCTGGGACGCTTTTACGGCATTCCTGGTGTCCGAGGCGACGAGTTCCGCAAGGTGCCGGTGCCCGATGGTGTGCAGCGGGGCGGCATTGTGACGCAGGCCTCGATCCTCACCATCACCTCCAATGGCACGCGTACGTCACCGGTGAAGCGCGGCACCTGGGTGCTCAAAACCCTGCTGAATACCGACCCCGGGCTGCCGGTGGCGAACGCGGGCGAGATTGCCCCCAAGGTGCCGGGGATCGACAAGGCAACCGTGCGGCAGCGGCTGGAGATCCACAGGGAACTGCCGCAGTGCGCCCGCTGCCATGACAAGATCGATCCGCTCGGTTTCGCGCTCGAGAACTTCAACGCAGCCGGTGAATGGCGCGAGCAGGAGGGCTTTGGCTACAAGGGCCGCATCGGAACGAACGATCCGCTCATCGATGCCTCAGCGCGGATGCCAGATGGCACTGAGATCGTCGGCGTCGCTGGACTCCAGGAGGCGATGTCCGCACAGGAAGACAAGTTTCTCGGTGCCCTCGCCTCACGGCTCATGACCTACGCGCTTGGTCGGGAGTTGGGGCTGGCCGATCGGCCGACGGTCGACGCCGTGGTGGCCGAGATGAAGCAGAACAGCACGACGGTGCGGGCGTTGATCAAGGCGATCGTTTCAAGCGAGGCGTTTGCAACCAAGTAGGCCGGGCTTCGAGCACCGCAAGGAGACTCTCATGGCGATCAAAGACGCGACACGGATCCCTCGGCGGCATGTCCTGCGAGCGGCAGGCGCGGCCATCTCGCTGCCGTTCCTCGACGCCATGCTGCCCCGCTGCCTCGGCGCGCCATCCACGTTTCAGCCGTTGGCCAAGTCGGAATCGGTCCAGCCGCGGCTGCTGTGTTGCTACGTCCCCAACGGGGTCAACATCCTGGAATGGACGCCGGCAGACAGCGGGAAGGACTACACGCTCTCGCCGACGCTCGAGGCCCTGAAGGACCATCGGAAGAACTTCACGGTGGTTTCTGGGATCGGCCACCCACACTCCAAGGGCGGCCATAGTGGCGCCGATACCTGGCTCACCGGCGCCGACCTCAAGGCCAAGCCCGGGTCGGACTATTCCAACACGGTGTCGATCGATCAGCTGGCGGCCAGCGTTCATGGCCCGCATACCCGGTATCCGTCGCTGCAGCTGTCGGACCAATCGGGCACGGGTGCGGCTGGCCACAGCCATACGCTCTCGTTCGATGTCAACGGCACGCCGCTGCCTGCCGAAGACAGCCCGCAGCGACTCTTTGAACGACTTTTCGTGCCCGAGTCGGCGGCCGACCGCGATGCCATGCTGGCCCGGTATGCGGAGCGACGATCGATCCTCGACGCCATCAACGGGGAGGCGAAATCGCTCCACCGACGGCTGGGCACGGCCGATCAACGGAAACTCGACGAATACCTCTCGAGCGTTCGCGAGACAGAGCGGCACGTGGAGCGGCTCGAAGATTGGATCGACCGGCCGAAGCCACAGGTGTCGGACAAGGGACTTCAGTTGGTGAGCAAGCCGAGCAATGCGCATGACCGGCCGATGTGGCTCGATGTCATGCTCGAACTCGTGTATCTCTCGTTTCTGACCGATACCACCCGCGTGATCACGTTCGAGTGGTCGCGGGAGGCGGGCGGATTCGGTGGCGGCGGCGAAAACCACCACGAATTGTCGCATCACGGGGGCGATCCCGGCATGCTCAAGAAACTCGGCGAGATCGACCGGTTCCACCTGACGAAACTCGGCCGCTTCCTCGGCATGCTGGAAAAAACTGCGGAAGCGGACGGTTCGATGCTTGACCGGACCGTTGTGCTCTACGGCAGCGGCATGAATTCCGGCAAGGGGGGCGAGCACTCCCCGAAGAACCTGCCGCTCCTCGTGGCTGGCGGTCACAAGCTGGGCATGCAGCTCGGCCGCCACCTGGCGTTCGAAGAAAATGCCCATCCACCCATGGCGAACCTGCTCCTGACGCTCGCCCAGCGGGTGGGGTGTGAAACTGGGCATTTCGCGGACGCGACGGGCTCGTTCGACGGGCTCGTGGGCTGATCCGGGCTCGGCTGGGTCCTCCGCCGCAACCCTTCGCGGGCACGGGCGTTCAAGGAAAAGGCTCCCCGGTGGGGGGCACCGGCTTCCCGTTTTGGCTCGTCTCCCGTTGCAAGGACATACCCCGATGCGTTTCGATTTCATGACCGGCTGCCTCATGGCGGCACTCGCGTTTGCAGTTCTCTCTCCCGCGGCCGTGATGGCCCAGGAGACCAAGCCAAAGATGGACCCCGAGAAGGTCTTCAAGCGGCGGGATGCCAATGGCGACGGATCCATTTCCGAAGACGAATTCCTGGCTGCCGCCAAGGAAGACACGCAGAAGGAAATGATGAAGAAGCGATTTGGCAAGATCGAC
>JBIKNV010000353.1:0-3625 GCA_044358475.1 Pirellulales bacterium
TCTCCCCCGGTAAGCACCATGCGCCGCTTTCCCCTTCCGCCTCGTCGCCTCCGCCTTGCCATCGCGATGGCTCTGGTCGGGCTCGTGGTGGCGGTGGGATTGTGGTCGCGATCCCGTGGAGACGACTCAGTGGCTGCCCTCGCTGTCGGTGACAAGGCAAGATTCTCCTCTAACGTTTTCACAGTCTCCAACACCCATCTCGAGGATTTCCAGCCCATGGCCTCCGGCTTCAGGTCCGAACTCACCGGCAGCTTCTCAACCCCCTGCGACGACAACCCCACGGTCGTCATGCTCGAGGCCGCCTACCGCGGCCTGGGGCTCCACTGGCGATACATCAACGCCGAGGTGCAGCCCGACGGCCTCGCCGCCGCGGTCGCCGGTGCCCGCGCTATGGGATGGAAGGGTTTTAATCTGTCGATGCCGCACAAAGTCGCGGTGATCGAGCACCTCGATGGCCTCGGCGAGAGCGCGAAGCTCATCAATGCCGTCAACTGCGTGGTCCGCCGCGGCAACACGCTCATCGGCGAGAACACCGACGGCAAGGGATTTCTGTCGTCGCTGGTGCCGGTCCGTGATCCAAAGGGTGCGCATGTCATGCTCCTCGGTGCGGGCGGCGCCGCCCGGGCAATCGCCGTCGAGCTCGTGCTTGCCGGCGCCAGTAGGCTCACGATCGTCAACCGGTCGGCAGACCGCGGCGAGGCACTGGCGACGCTCGTGCGGGCGGCGAAGCCGATCGAGATGACCGCGACGGCCTGGACCGGCGACGTGGCGATCCCCGCTGACGTCGACGTGCTCGTCAACTGCACGAGCATCGGGCTGGGCGACTCCACCGCCCGCGTGCCGATCGACGCGAAGACGCTGCGGCCCGGACTGATCGTGGCCGACGTGATTCCAAACCCTCCGCAGACACGGTTTCTGACCGAGGCCAGAGCAGCCGGCTGTACGACGCTCGACGGCCTCGGCATGCTCGTGGGGCAGGGGGTGCTCGGCGTCGGCTATTGGAGCGGCATCGACGTCACGTCGCCCGCCTCGGCCGACATGGCGGCCACGATGAGAAACGCACTGGAGGAGGTGTTTGCGTGATTCGTCGCGGCCCAGAAAGTCCCTGGCTGGCCTGCGTGATCCTGGCCGCGGTATCACCGCTCGCGGCGGCAGCGACAGCTTGCGACCTGGAGAACCAGCACATTCGCGTGCGGCTCACCGACCGCGGAGCGATCGCGTCCATCGTGAATCCGTCAGCCGACGAGGCTTACGACGTCGAGTCCGACGCCTTCACGATCGACACCGACGTCGGCACCTTCTGCAGCCGCGATGCGCCCCCCGTGCACACCGCCGTCGACGGCCGTCGCGCTGAATTCCGCTATGACTTTTCAGGGACTGACGGCGAACCGGCCGTCACTGTCAGTCTCGTCTATACGCTTGGTGATGACGACGCATTCTTCCGCCGCCATCTCGTGGTCTCGAATAGCGGTCCAACGCGGCTGAACCGGGTGGTGTTCGGCACCACCACCTTCAAGATACCGGCCCACGAGGCCGTGCACTATGTCACCTTCATCGCGGCGCCGACGGTCGAATTTCTCCGGCACGACCGCGGCGGCCTCTTCACCGGTATCGAAAACCCATTCTTCACGGCCGGCCTGCGAAGGGAAGCCGTGACGCTCGCCTTTGAGCCGGGACTCATCCTGCGGGCCGGAGAAGGCTATACGAGCGAACCACAGTTCATGGGCGTCTACCGGAAGTCGGGCGTGATGATCGAAGATAGCGGCCGGCCTTTCCGCTACGACGCCAACGGCTCCGGCTACAAGCCGCTGGATCGCAACGAAATGAGGGCCATGCGCCGCTACGCCCTCGCCTATCTCCGGCCCAGCCAGCAGCGCTTCCTGAACATCAACTACCAGTTCTTCCATCCCCTCCCGCAGATGCCCCGGACGGAGAAAGACAAGGACTTTTTCACCAAAACGATCGACGCGTTTTCGGAAATCGATGGCGACATGATCATCTTCAAGCCGCTCCACCCCTACACGAAGCCCGATGTCGACCGGCCGTACTGGAACGTGATCCCCGACGATCCGACGCAGACAGCCCGCCAGGTGGCCGATCATGCGAGGGCCAAGGGCATCTCCTATGGCTTCTACATGGGCTGCGCTGCCCACGGCCACGAGGGGAATGCAGGCGGCCTCTCCTTCCGGCCCGACAAGCCGGAGTGGAAGAAGACCGACGCGGCGGGTCGACGGGGTCCCGACAACTGCCTCGCCTGTGACGACTACTACGCATGGTGGTTCGACGTGCAGGACAACACGATCCGAAAGTATGACTTGGCCAACTGGAGTTGGGACCCGAGCCTCGGCTCGGGGTTCAACTGCCACGATGAGTCGCACGGGCATGCCGCCGGGCAGGGGGGCTACAAGGGCTGGCGCAGGGGCATCGAACTCATGGGCCGGCTCAAGGCCGCCAATCCAGGCCTCTTCATCCAGGGCTTCTACGGCACCAAGAACTTCGGCCTCTGGGGCCTGAAGCACGTCGACCAGCACGAGGTCTACAACGAACAGACGATCATCGTCAGCACCCGCCATCACCAGATCAGCGACGATCGGCAGAACGCCGACGGCCTGCGGTTCCAGAACAACTGGAGCATGCGGTTCCGTTTCACGCCGGCCGTCACGGGGCACGCACTTGCGCACCGGATCAGTGAGGGGGGATTTGATCCGGAACTCATCAAGGCCTGGGATCACTCCGGCTGGAGGTATGGCGTGATGTCATCCCTCGCCGTCGCCGGGACAGTCATGCCGACGATCCTGCCCTACGACACATCCCTCGTGCCGGGCTACGTCGACTTCTACCGGAAGTGGACGGGATGGGCCCGAGACACGTTTTCCTATGTCAATTGCACGGAGCCCTTCGGCGAGCAGGTGCAGCCCGGCTCGATCGATGGCTACGCGCGGATCAAGAACGGCCCCGACGGTGGCCACGGGTTCGTATTCCTCTTCAATGCCAATCCGCGGGCGGCGGAGATCAGCTTCGAGGTCGGCGACGAGATCAACCTGCAGGTGGCTGGCGACTATGAGTTCGTCGAACTGTATCCGGCTGAGCGGGGAAAGCGCGTGGCCGACGAAGACGGTCGGTCGATCTTCGCTCGCGGCGACATGGCGAGGATCGTGGTGCCGGCCAACGAATGCTTCCTGCTGGAGCTGCGAAAGACGAAGCCTGAGCCATGGCCGGTACTTCTGGGTGCCGAGGGCGATGTGAGGCGGCAGGGGGAGGAACTGGTCATCAACGGCGTCGCCGGCCCGCCCGGCGGGCGGCTGCCGCTGCGGGTGCGGCTGGCTGATGCGGCCGGTGTGAAGCGAGTGACGGTCAATGGCGTGCCGCAGCGGTTCACGGTGAAGAAGGGGGAGATCGTGATCGAGCTGCATTTCGCCGGCGAGCCATACGTCCGTGAACTCGATGTCTGGACCCGCGGCGACGGCGGGCTGTTCACGTTTCCCAATACCGAACCGATCCGCGGGCTTTCGCTCTCGACCGCGTTCTCCGTACGGGCCGACGTGCCCAACCTCCTGAAAGAGGCCCAACCCGCGAACTTCGCCGCGATGGGCGCGACCATCGCCGGCTGGCAGGAAAAGGGCCG
>JBIKNV010000404.1:0-3300 GCA_044358475.1 Pirellulales bacterium
CGTCGTGACCGCCTGATGTTCTGCCGACTTCACACGCTGTGTCGCTGCGGCCATGGATGGCGCGGCTCCACAGGCCTCTTTCTGAGGAAAATCCACCGAGGACGGTGCTTTCCACGGAATAGCTTGCCTCTGGCTCTGTTGCAGGGGGTTCCTCGGGTGTTTGGTCATACAATGGCCGTGATGGAACCTCGCATTGTGTCCCTGCTGCCGGCGGCGACTGAGATCCTGGCGGCGCTCGGGCTTGCAGACAGGCTCGTAGGTCGGTCGCACGAGTGCGACGAGCCTGCAGCGGTGGCAACACTGCCCGCGCTCACCGCGCCGCGGATCGATCCCGCGGCGACGAGCCGCGAGATCCACGAGCAGGTAGGGAAGGCGCTCGGCGGCGGGGCGGCTTCCGGAGCCGCCTCTGACACGGGAGCGGGATGCAGCACGGGCACGTCGGCGGCGCTCTACTCGCTCGACATCGACCGGCTCGCCGCGCTCGAGCCCGACCTCATCCTCACGCAGGCTGCCTGTGACGTATGCGCGATTTCGGCGGCCGACGTGGAAGCGGCGGTGAAGAAGAGCGGCGTAAAGACGCGGGTGCTCGCGCTCTCGCCCCAGACGCTCGCGGACGTGTTTCGCGACGTGCTCGCAGTGGGGGAGGCGACAGGGGTGCCGGCAAAGGCGCGGGAGGTGGTGGCGCGGCTCAAGGCGCGTTGCGCTTCGGTGGCGTGCCGCGTGAAGTCGATGCGGAAAGGGCATGGCGGTCTGGAAGCCTGCCCCACCGTGGCGATGATCGAGTGGCTCGATCCGCCGATGGCGGCGGGCAACTGGGTGCCGGAGCTCGTGCACCTGACAGGTGGCAAGGATCTCTTCGGCAAGGCGGGGGCACACTCGCACTGGATCACCTGGAACGACGTGATCGCCGCCGATCCCGACGTGGTCGTGCTCGTGCCCTGTGGCTTCACGCTTGACCGCGTCGTCGCGGAGGCGGGCTCGGCGGCAGTCCGGCCGCACCTGGAAAAGCTGCGGGCGTTTCGGGAGGGGCGGTGCTTCGCGGTCGACGGCCACAATCTGTTCAACCGGCCCGGGCCACGGCTCGTCGATTCGCTTGAACTGCTCGCGGAGATTTTCCATCCGGGGGCATTTCGGTTTCGGCGGGGCGACGCGAGCCGGAGGCTCGCGTGACGGCACACCAGAGGCGTGCCCCACATGCGGCAGGCCGGCTCGTGCCGAAAAGCCCTGAAGCCTGTCCCCAGTAGGGTAGGCTTCAGCCTGCCCGAATCCACGCGGTCCGCTCAATGGCAGGCTGAAGCCTGCCCTACTTCAGATCGGCGGGCTTGAGGCCCTTCTTGCCGCCGTTGAAACCGAACGGCGTCGGCTCGTAGGTGCCGACCAGATTCACGTTGGCCGCCGGCGGGATCGCGGCTTCGAGCCCCACGCCCCAGTAGCACGCGTTCACGATCAGCCGCCGCAGGCCGCTCGAGAGCAGGTCTGTCGCCGCTCCCATCGTCGTCGTGAAGACGCGGCCCTTCGAACCTCCTTCGATGCTGTAGGTCTTCACCCAGGCGACCGGCATCATCGGCTCGTTCTTCTTCGCGTCGTCGCCGGTGACGAGCGGCGAGTCGGGCGTCATGCCTTCGAGCACCTGCCCCAGCACGAGCGGCCTCGAGTCGCCGGGCAGCGGCAGCCGGACGCCATACACGTCGGAGGGGCCCCAGATATCGCCGTCTTTGATACCGCGGAGGATCGGATGATCCTTCGCATCGGGGGCGAGCAGGCCCCTGGTGCTCTCGTGGCCGTGGTGGCCGTGATGGCTGATCCACGTCTCCCCCAGCACCTGCCGCCCAAAGCCCTGCGGCCATTTTTCCGACTGCTGATTCCAGCCGTAATGGTGAAACGCGCGGTCGGCCGGAATATTGAATGCGTGCGTCGCCGTCCGCATCCCGATCACCGGCTTGCCTTTTCGCAGGTAGTCGTCGATCTCCTTCATCTGCTCGTCCGGCAGGTTGCGAAACCGCGCGGCGATCACCATCAGATCGGCCTTGCGCAGGGCCTCGAGCCCGGGAATGTTTTTTTGTTCGTTGGAGTTGATCTCGCCGGTCTGCGGGTCGATCGCATAGAGCACCGTGCAGGTGAAGCCGTGGTGCTTGGCGAGAATCTTGGCGAGCTGCGTGAGGCCCTCCTCGCTACGGTATTCCTCGTCGCCACTCACGAGCACGACGTGCTTCCCCTTCCCCGGCCCCTCGCCCCCTTCGAAGACGAGCCATTCCTCGGCGGCATGGGCTGCCGAGGCGAAGGCCAGGATCAACGTCAGGGCTGCGGCTTTCAGGCAGTTCATCGAATGCTCCTGCTTACAATGGCTCCGGGCTGTCACTTCCAGCCGCCCGCGAAGCGGTCCCAACAGCCTACCACCGCCGGACTTGCAGCCAGATTGCCCATCTTTCGCGACCGGCAATCCTTCGCGCCCGGTGGCTTTGGCGGGTATTACGGGCGGTTTCCCTTCTGGGCTCCTTGCATTGGCAACGCCTCGAATCACCCTTGGAGGAACCCATGAAACCCCGATTCTCCGCGTGTGCACTGCTTGCCGTGACCATCCTGCCATCGCTCGTGACCGGCTCCCTCGACGCCCGTGAGCCTTCGATCGTGGTCGCCGGGCGGCCCGTGATCGAAACCTCGTCGCCCGAGATGTCGGTTATCTCGCAGACCAATGCCCAACGGGCCCGCCACGGACTGCCCCCTCTGGCCGTCGATTCGCAGCTCATGAGTTCGGCCAACCGCCACGCCCAGTGGATGGCCTCCAACCGCAATCTCTCCCACGGACACGGCGTGGCCGAGAACATCGCCATGGGGCAAGGCCCGGCAGGCGAGGCGATGCGGAGCTGGATGAACTCGAGCGGCCACCGGGCCAACATCCTCGGCAGCGGCTACACGCGCATCGGCGTGGCCGTGGCCTATAGTTCCAACGGCACTCCCTACTGGTGCCAACAGTTCAGATAGGCCGCGGACACCGCTTCGCGGACACTCCACCATGCAGCAGCGCAGCCAGCACCCCGACTTTCCGCAGTTTCCCCGTCTGCCCGCAGGCGGAGGCGGACTGTCCATTCCGCTCTTGCTCACGGCTCTCCTGGGCCTGCTCGTCATGGCAGGCCTCGCACGGGGCGTCTACACCGTTGGCCCCGAGAGCGTCGGCGTGATCCAGCGGTTCGGCCGGTTCATCGGCACGGTCGGGCCGGGGCTGCGGTTCAAGCTCCCGTTCGGCATCGACACGGTCACGATCCTGCCCGTGAAGCGGCAGCTCAAGATGGAATTCGGCTT
>JBIKNV010000356.1:0-3615 GCA_044358475.1 Pirellulales bacterium
GGTGACTGGGATTGCGTCCGTGCGGCAATCGAAAACGGTGCTGACGCCGTCTATTTCGGGCTCGACGGCGGGTTCAACGCCCGGGCCCGGGCGGCGAATTTTCCGCTCGACGATCTGCCGGAACTGATGCGCACGCTCCACGCTCGCGGGCTCAAGGGCTACGCCACGCTCAACGTGCTCGTGTTCAGTGAGGAGCTGCCGGAGTTCGAGCGGGTGGTGCGGGCCTGCGATGCGGCGGGCGTCGATGCCGTGCTCGTTCAGGATGTCGGCGCCGCCCGTCTGATCCGTGAGATCTGCCCCGCGCTGCCGATGCACGCCTCGACGCAGATGACGCTTACGAGCGCTGAGAGCATCACGCTGGCCGAAACGCTCGGCATGGAGCGGGTGGTCGTGGCCCGGGAGCTGTCGATCGAGGAGATCATCTCGATCCGCCGGCAGACCGCGCTGCCGCTGGAGGTGTTCGTGCATGGGGCGCTCTGCGTCGCCTACTCGGGCCAGTGCCTTACGAGCGAGTCGCTTGGCGGCCGCAGCGCCAACCGAGGCCAGTGCGCCCAAGCCTGTAGGCTGCCCTACGATCTCGTCTGCGATGGCAAGGACGTCGATCTGGGTGATCAGAAATACCTGCTGTCACCACAGGATCTCGCGGCCTACGCGCTGGCGCCCGACTTACTGGCGGCGGGTGTGGCGTCGTTCAAGATCGAGGGACGGCTCAAGACGCCGGAATACGTCGCCAACATCACGCGGCACTACCGCAGGGCGATCGATGCCGCCGCCGCCGCTCAGCCCGCGGTCTTCGCGCCGCTGGACGTCGAAGAGATGGAGCTCTCGTTCTCGCGAGGCTTTTCGCCAGGATGGCTGCACGGCTGCGACCACAAGATGCTGGTGCCGGCCACGTCGAGCGCGAAGCGGGGCGTACGGCTCGGTCGCGTGGCGGCAGTGCGGAACGGTCGCGTGACGGTCGATCTCGCGGCGGGGCTCGCCGGCGGTATCAAGCGTGGCGATGGCGTCGCCTTCGACTGCGGGGCGACGAGCGACGACGCTCTCGGTGGCCGCGTGTACGAGGTGTTTCAGGCAGGGCGGTCGCTCATTGACCCGGTTGTCAGCGGCCGCGTCGAGCTCACCTTTGCACGGAACGGCTTCGACTCAGGCCGCCTCGCTCCCGGCCAGACGGTCTGGAAGACCGATGATCCACAACTCACCTCCCGTCTTCGGAAAACCTTCACGAACGAAAGGCCGCTCCGCCGTCAGCCGGTCGATCTGCACGTGACTGTCGCCGTCGGCCTACCACTGACGGTCACCGCCACGACCGTGTCGGGGGCGACCTGCACGATCGTCTCCGCGGAACCTGCCCAAGAAGCGACGAAGTATCCGCTCGATCGCGAGACGCTCCGCGCCCAGCTTGGCCGCCTCGGCGGCACCGCCTTCGAGCTCCGCGATGTCACGGCCGACATCACCGGCCGCCCGATGCTTCCCCTCAGCATCCTGGGCGCAGTGCGGAAGGAACTGATCGTGGCTCTCGAAAACGCTTCCGCAGGCCCCCGGGCTCGCGCCCGGGGCTGGGTGGGGGAGGAGCGGTCACAGGAAGCCGCCGGCGCAGCGCTGCCCTGCTCGATGGAGCCGGGGGTCGGGGGAAATCGAGGCGAGTGGGCGTATCCTCGCCCTTCGAAGCCGAGGTTTTCACCGCCCCTGGCGGCGCGTCGCCAGTCGGGGACCGAACACCACGAGAACCAGGTGCTCGACGTCCCCACGCTCCACATCTGCACCCGCTCCCTCCCCCAACTGCAATCGGTCCTCGACCTCGGCGAACGCCACGTCTATGTCGACTTCGCCGACATTCGCCAGTACCGCGAGGCGGTGGCGATGAGCCGCGGGGCCGGCGCCACGATCCACCTTGCCACGCCGCGGATCCAGAAGCCCGACGAGATCGGCATCTTTCACCTGATGGCGAAGCAGGAACCCGACGGCATCCTTGTTCGCAACTATGGAGCCCTGCGGTTTTTCCGGGAGCAGGGCATCGCGATCGTGGGTGACTTCTCGCTCAATGTCACCAACGAGTTGTCGGCCACTTTTTTCGTGCAGCAGGGCCTCGTCCGTGTGACGGCGTCCTACGACTGCAACCGAGAGCAACTGCTCACGCTCGTGGCAGCCACACCGCCAGAGTGGCTCGAAGTGGTGATCCATCAGCACATGCCGATGTTTCACATGGAGCACTGCGTCTTTTGCGCCGTGCTCTCGCCCGGCACGAACAAGACGAATTGCGGTCGTCCCTGTGACGAGCACGTCGTGAAGCTCCGCGATCGGATTGGCGTGGAGCACCCGCTGACGGCCGACGTCGGCTGCCGCAACACCCTCTATAATGCCACGCCCCAGAGCGCTGCGGAGGCGGTGCCGTCCTTGCGGGCCGGTGGGGTGGGCCACTTTCGGATCGAGCTCCTCGACGAAGCGGCCACCGAGATTCGCACGATCATCACCGTCTACCGCGACCTCCTCGCCGGCAGGCTCGGGGGTCGCGACGTTTGGATGCAGCTGAAGGCCATGAACCGTGTCGGCATCACCCGCGGCACGCTGGAAGAAAAGAAAAATCCGCTGGCGATTGTGTGACAAAAAACCGGCCCGGGTCGCAGGCGACCCGGGCCGGTCTGTTTCATGACGACCTCGACAAAACTCACTTCGCGAGCTTCGTCAACGTCTCCACCATCGGTGTCACAACCGGGCCAAGCAGCTCCTTGACGCCTGGGATCGCCATCACGGTGTCGATGACCTTCTGGACGAGGCCCAGGTTCTCGCCGATCACCTCGGCGAAGGCCGGCTGTTCATCCGCGGGCAGCTTGCCAGCCTCGGTCTCCAGCGTGGAGAGCATCGGAGCGAGCTTCTCCAGTTCTGGCAGGGCCGCCTTCGCGGAGTCGACGTCGGTCACGCCCTTGAGGGCCTTCGTGAGCCCGGTGAAGAGACTTCCGGCCGTCTTGCCAGCCTCGAGGAACTTGGGGTCGATCGAGATCATGTCGGTGACCGCCTCGATGACGTTCTTGCCGTCGGTCACGATCTCGTCGCGGACGGTCTCGACGACCGGCCCGGCCTTCCGCTCGGCCTCGACGACCATCCGTTCGACCGGCTGGGCAACCGGTGCCACCTTGTCACCCATTTTGCCCTGGTTGAGGAACCACCAGCCGGCGGCAGCAAGCGCCACCAGCGCGGCCAGCGGCAGCCAGGCCGGCAGGCCCGCCTTGACGGGCTCGGCCACTTTGCCGATGTCGGCCAGCGAGAGACCACGGGGCATCGCGGCCTTGATGTTCGACGACTGGTCGGCGAACAGCCGCGAGATGTCGGCACCAGTCGGCCGGCCGCTGAACTGCTTGGCGACCATGCCGAGCACGACCGGGGCGATGTAGTTCAGCAGCGTCCGCATGATGCCGGGCTTGATGCCGGCAAAGGCGGCGATGGCATCGACGATCTTCGACGTGCCGCCGGCTCCCAAGAGCGACCCCAGGAGGTTGCCGCCGAGGCTGCCGACGTTGCTCGCCTGGCTACCGCCCAGCATACCGGCGAGGTTGCCGAGCATGCCGAGGTCGAGCCCACCGAGGGCGCTGGCGAGCTGCCCGGCGCCCTGTGAGGTGC
>JBIKNV010000355.1:0-3615 GCA_044358475.1 Pirellulales bacterium
GGGCCTGGGGTTTGTCTCGCTCGAGTGGCTGCGGCGGCTCAAGGCCGCCGCCGGTAGGCCCAAGGACCTCCTCGATCTCGAGAATCTGCCCCCGGCATGAGGAGGCACCAAGAGTTTCGCGGTTTCGTTGACCGGCCGCTCGATCACGATCCCCCGCGGCGAAGCCGGGAAAACAGCTGCCGGTAGTCGCCGGGCCGCACCGCGAAGATGCTGCGTCGCCCGACTGACGGATGCTCGAGGAAGTCCTCCTCGATCACGATCATGTCGGAATCATCCGCGTCCGAGCCAGCCGCCATCGGGGCCTCGTCGGCCATCGCGGCCGCCGACTCCCGCTCGAAGCACTTCAACTCCTTGGCCATCGCGGTTCCCTCCCGACTGGTAACATGCCGGTGACTGCTGAAGTCGTCCGGCCCCCGCACGAGGACCCGTTCAACCCGCTTGTCCCCGACGAAAAACTCCTCGAATGGATCGGTGGACGAATCGAAAACGAGTTCGACATCGGGGCCAGCCACGGGATCGATTCCGCAACTGGATGGTGACTCAGCCACCGCCGGCTCGCCTGCCATCGCCTCGAGCACCGTGTCGTCGCAGGGATCGACGGCCGCGGCATCGCAAAACGGCGTGTCGAAATCACCAAACTCGATCGCCGAGCCTTCGTCCAATGGCTCGATCCGCACACCGGGCTCATCGCCCGACCCGGCCCCAACGAATCGCCCCGGCAGGGAGGCTGCCTCGATGTGGGCAAGGGCCGCCGGGGGCGGCAGCCGCTGGATGTCCCGCCAGGCGGCAGCAATGTCGGCGACCGTCGCCACCTCGCGGCCGGCATCGGTCGCCACCACGAGGGCATGGTCGCACAACTGGTTGATCAGCCGGGGCACACCATCGCAGACCGTATAGATGGCGTCGTCACACCCGGCCTCGAAGAGTGCCTCCCATTCCTGGCCGGCGGCCCGCGCCTGAGTCCGCACGTATTGAATGGTCTCCGCATGGTCGAGCGACTCAAGATAATGACGCGTGGCGATTCGCTGGGCGATGCTCTCCATCTTGGGAGCCCCGAGCATCTCTTCCAACTCGCAGGTCCCAGCCAGGGCGATGTGTACCGCCGGCAGTGGAGTGGGCACGGTGGTGAGCAGCCGCAGTTCCTCGATCAGCCGCGTGGGGAGTGTGTGCGCCTCGTCGACGAGGATCACGAGGCCCGAGCCGGTCGCGGCCAGCCCACGAATCCGCTCCACGATATTGATCCGAAGTTCCCCCTCATCGAGGCCGCGGTAGGGCTCGCCGATCTCTGCCAGCACTGCCTGCCACAACGCGCGGCGGGTGCAGATCCGCGCGCCGGAGAGGAGCGCCACGTCGAAGTCGTCCCGCAGATGTTCGGCCAGTTTGGCCAACAGGAGCGACTTGCCGGTGCCCGCCGGTCCGACCACGAGGCCGATCCCCTCCGCCCGCCGCACGGCCCGCTCGATCGCCTGCAGGGCGGCGTCGATCTCCCGGGCCGGGTGGTAGAAATCGACACGGGGGGCGGCCATGAAGGGTCGAGTAGAGGGATGCCGGCGGGTCGTGCGCATCAGATTCGCGGATCCGAAGGTCGGGCGGTCGGAGGCGGGCGAGTGATCGTCCCGCACGAAAGATCATGTCGACACGCGAGGCCTCCTTCCTGCACCATCTGACGGCGACGTAGACTTTTCGGATTCCGAAAAACGCCCCGGCAGCGAACGGTGGCGACAGTTCTAGCGACGGCAGCGGGGTCGCCGGCGATCCCCCCGCGGCCGGTGCGAATGGCGGGAGACGAGATGTTTCACGTGAAGATTTGTGGTGTGACGACGCCGCACGATGCGCTGCTGGCCATCGCGGCCGGGGCCGACTGTATCGGGCTCAACTTCGTCCCGGGGTCGCCGCGGCAACTTGACGAGGCGACCGGGCGCAGCATCCGGGCGGCCGTGCCGGCAGGCGTGGCCGTGGTCGGCGTCTTCGCCGGCGCGACGGCCGACCAAATCCGTCGCACCGCTGGAGAGGTCGGACTGGATGCCATCCAGCTCCATGGCCATCTCGCAACCGAGACCGACGCTGCGGGGGCGGGCGCGTCGGGGCCGGTCGATCCTCCTGAACTCTGCCGTGACCTCGCCCCGCTCCCGGTGATCCGGGCGGTCCGCCTGGAGGCGGCGCCTCCGGATGGCGACCCGTTGGCTTCAGCCCGCCGGTGGGTCGCCGCGGCCCGACTGCTCGGGCACCCGCCCGTCATGGCGATCGTCGATGCATCCGTTTCGCGTGGAACGACCGCCGGCCAACTGGGTGGCACGGGCGCCGTTGTGGACTGGGCAGCCCTGGCCAGAGCGAAGCCGCTCGACATCCCTATGGCCCTCGCCGGCGGCCTGTCGCCCGAAAACGTAGCGAGTGCTCTCGCTGCCAGTGGCCTGCAAGCAGTCGATACTGCCAGCGGCGTCGAAGCCGCCCCGGGACGGAAAGACGCGGAAAAGCTCCGCCGGTTCGTGGCGGCTGCCCGGGGGGCAAAGCACTCGGCTGGAGACCCTCCGTGAGGCCGCCGCTGACAAGTTGGCAAAGCCGACCTTTGCGATCGGCGGCTGACCGCTAAGATTTGGACGTTGCAGAAACTGCGTTCCGGGCGTTCACCGCCCCTCACTTTCCACGCTCGAGGAGGATCCCCGTGGCCCACGTTGAAACCCGCCTGCCGTACAAGGTTGCCGACCTCTCGCTCGCCGACTGGGGCCGCAAGGAAATCATGCTGGCCGAAAACGAGATGCCTGGCCTGATGGCACTGCGGGAAAAGTATGGCCGGTCAAAGCCGCTCACCGGGGCCCGCATCGCCGGCTGCCTCCACATGACAATCCAGACCGCCGTCTTGATCGAGACCCTTAAGGAACTCGGCGCCGAGGTGACCTGGAGCAGCTGCAACATCTTCTCGACGCAGGACCATGCTGCAGCCGCGATTGCCAAGGCGGGCATCCCGGTCTACGCCTGGAAGGGCATGACGAACGAAGAGTTTGACTGGTGCATCGAGCAGACGCTGTTCTTCTCCGACGGCGAGCCGCTCAACATGATTCTCGACGACGGTGGTGACCTCACAGCGATGGTCCACCAAAAGTACCCCGAACTCATCGGCGGCATCCGCGGCCTCTCCGAGGAAACCACGACCGGCGTCCACCGGCTCTACCAGATGCACGAAAACGGCGAGCTCAAGCTCCCCGCGATCAACGTCAACGACTCCTGCACCAAGAGCAAGTTCGACAACCTGTACGGCTGCCGGGAGAGCCTCGCCGACGGCATCAAGCGGGCCACCGACGTGATGGTGGCCGGCAAGGTGGTTGTGATCGCCGGGTACGGAGACGTCGGTAAAGGCTCCGCCCACGCCATGAAGTCGCTTGGAGCTCGTGTCATCGTGACCGAGATCGATCCGATCAACGCCCTGCAGGCGGTGATGGAGGGCTTTGAAGTCACGACGATGGAGGAGGCCGCCGCCCGCGGCCAGATCTTCGTCACGGCCACCGGCTGCCGCGACGTGATCCTCGGCAAGCACATCGAGAAGATGCCCAACGACGCGATCATCTGCAACATCGGCCACTTCGACCTCGAGATCGACGTCGCCTGGCTGGAGAACAC
>JBIKNV010000358.1:0-3604 GCA_044358475.1 Pirellulales bacterium
CGGCTGGTCGGCGACGCGGGCCGCCGCAGCCGGGCTCGCCACGGCGCTGGCGATCGCCGTAGGCGTGGTCGGCATGCCGGCCGATGCCGCCGCGGCGGCGGCGTTGCACGGCGCGGCCTTCGGCCTCTTCCCGATCGGCTGGATCATTCTCAATGCGATGTTTCTCTATGCCCTCTCGGTCGAGGCCGGCGGGCTCGACGTGATGAAGCGATCGGTCACGCGGCTCTCAGCCGACCATCGTGTGCAGGCGTTGCTCATCGCCTTCTCGTTCGGCGCCTTTCTCGAGGGGGCGGCCGGGTTTGGCGCGCCTGTCGCGATCTCGGCAGCGCTTTTAGTCGGTGCCGGCTTCCCAGCGCTCGAGGCGGCCTGCATCGCGCTCATCGCCAACACGGCCCCAGTCGCCTTCGGCGCGCTCGGCACGCCGATCTTCACGCTCGCCAAGGTGACCGGCCTCGACGTGCAGGCGATCTCGGCGCTGGCCGGCCGACAGCTCCCCTTCTTCTCGCTCATCATTCCGGCGTGGATGGTCGTGGCGATGGCGGGCTGGCGGGGGCTCGCGGGCGTGTGGCCGGCGGTCGTCGTGTGCGGCGTGACGTTTGCGGGCGTGCAGTTTCTGGTCGCCAACTTCGTGGGGCCGGCGCTGGTCGACGTGGTCGGTGGCATCGCCAGCCTCGTGGCGATGGCGATCTTTCTGCGGATGTGGCGGCCGCAAACGATCTGGCAGCATGGAGCCGTCGCCGCTGCTCTCGCGATAGCGGCGGCCGATGATGAGCCGCACGACTCGGCCGGTCGCATCGCCTGGGCCTGGATGCCGTGGGCGTTTCTGTCGCTGGCCGTGTTTCTCTGGGGGCTGCCGCCGGTGAAGGCCGCGCTCGAAGCGGTCGCACCGCCGCCGGAGGTCCGCGTGCCGTGGCTCGACGGCCGTGTCGCCAAGGTGCCGCCGGCCACCCGCGAGCCGCAGGAGATCGAGCGGGCTATCTATCGCTTCAACTGGCTCTCCGCAGCTGGCACGGCCATCCTCGCGGCGGCACTGGTGTCGATTCCCTGGCTGGGAGTGTCATGGCGACGCGCCGGGGCCATCTGGCTCCTCACGCTGCGGCGGCTCACCGAATCGCTTACGACGATCGCCCTCATGCTGGCGCTGGCGTTTGTGACCCGCTATTCCGGCACCGACGTCACGCTCGGCCTCGCGCTCACGCAGACCGGCGTCGCCTACGCCTTCTTCGCACCGCTCTTGGGCTGGCTCGGCGTCGCCCTTACCGGCAGCGACACGTCGAGCAACGCGATGTTTGGGAGCCTGCAGCGGGTGACGGCCGAGCAGCTCGGGCTGAACCCGCTGCTCACCTGCACGGCCAACAGCACTGGCGGCGTGATGGGCAAGATGATCGATGCGCAGAGCATCGTCGTGTCGGCGACGGCGACCGGCGTGCATCGTCAGGAGGGGGCGATCCTGCGGCGGGTCTTCCCTCACTCACTGGCCCTTGCTCTTCTGATGGGTGTGCTCGTCTGGCTCCAGGCCGGTCCGCTCGCCTGGATGGTGCCATGAGTGGCGCGACCGATTGAGAGAGACTCTGCCATGAGATCGACGGCATCACTGTGCACCGCCATCGTGATTGGTGTGGTCACGAGCATCGGCAATGCGGCTTCGCCGCCCAACGTCGTCGTGATCCTCGCCGACGACGCCGGCTGGGGTGATTTTTCTTGTGTCGGAAATACCAACCTCGCCACGCCGGCCATCGACGGGCTTGCCCGCGACGGCGCCGTTTTCGAGCGATTCTTCGTGCAGCCGGTCTGCGCGCCGACCCGCGCCGAACTGCTCACCGGCCGTTACCATCCGCGGAGCGGCGTTCGCGGCGTCTCTCTTGGTCAGGAGCGGATGGCGGCCGACGAACGGACCCTCGCCGAGGTCTTCCGCGATGCGGGCTATGCGACCGGCTGCTTCGGGAAATGGCACAACGGCACCCAGTGGCCGTATCACCCGCGGGCCCGCGGCTTCGACACCTTCTACGGTTTCACCGAGGGCCACTGGAATGCGTATCACGACGCCGAAATGGAGCACGACGGCCGTTTCGTCCGCGGCTCGGGCTATATCGCCGACGATCTGACCGGCCGCGCCATCGATTTCATTCGTGACCGCGCCCAAGAACGGCGACCGTTTCTTTGCTACCTCGCATTCAACACGCCCCACTCACCGATGGACATGTCGGACGAGGATTGGGCGCGGTTTCGCGATGCTCCCGTCGACCTTCGCGGTCCCAAGGGCCAGGAGGAGGACATCGCCTTCACGCGTGCCGCGCTGGCGATGGTGGAAAATCTCGACCGCAACGTCGGCCGCCTGCTCGCGGCCGTCGCCGCGGCCGGTGTCGCTGACGACACGATCCTCGTCTTCTTTTCCGACAATGGCCCCAACAGCCAGCGGTGGTGCGGGGGCTTCCGCGGCCAGAAGGGCAGCACCGACGAAGGGGGCGTGCGGAGCGTCTGCTGCATCCGCTGGCCGCCCCGCATCCGGCCGGGCACGACAGTGCCCGAAATCGCCGGTGCCATCGATCTCATGCCGACGCTCGCAGGCCTCGCCGGGATCAATGTCAACGCGACCAAACCGCTCGATGGCCTCGACTTGTCCGCCGTGCTTGTAACCGGCCCGACAGCCGCTGATGTGAAGAGGCAGGCCTCCACCCGCACGATCGCCGCGAGCCACGGCGGCAAGGTGAGTCTGCGGAGCCAAAGGCATCGACTCGACGCCCATGGCCGGCTCTACGACATCGATGCCGATCCCGCCCACTCCCGTGATCTCGCCGCCGACTTGCCCGCCGAGGCCGCACGACTCCGCGATGCCGCCGATCGCTGGCGGCGGGATGTGCTCGAGGCGGTACCGCGGCCCGCGGAGGAGCGGTTCCCTGTCGGCGCTCCCGGCGCTCCGCTGACGGAGTTGCCGGCCCGTGACGGCCTACCACACGGGGGCGTCGCCCGTGGCTCGCCAGCGCCAAACGCCTCTTTTTTCAAAAACTGGACGACCGTCGAAGACTCGATCACCTGGACGATCGATGTGCTCACGGCGGGCCGCTATGAGGCCACGCTCTGGTATACCTGCCCCGCGGCCGATGCCGGGGCGACCGTGCGACTCTCCTGCGGGCTCACATCCACGGAAGCCACGATCACGCCGGCCTGGGATCCGCCGCCACGGAAAATCCTCGATCGAGTGCCACGGCGGGCCGAAGGCATCGACAAAGAATTTCGGCTGCTGTCGCTCGGACTGATCGATCTGACCGCCGGCCCGGCGACGCTCGAACTGCGGGCCCTGAAGATCCCGGGTCAAAGCGTGGCGGACGTGCGGCGGCTCGTGCTCGTGCCGATAGCAGTAGCCAAGCCGCCGCTGGAAAGGCTGGAGGCACGATGACCGTCTCTCCGCTCGAAATCACCGCCATCGAAGCCCGTCGCATTCTCCAGGAGGCGCATCCTGGCGAGTGCCTGCTCCTCGACTGCCGCACGCCCGAGGAGTATGCCACCGCCCGAATCCAGGGCGCGTTGTTGATTCCGATGCAGGAGTTGTCGCAGCGGGTGAGCGAGATCGATGCCTGGCGGCCGCGACAGATCGTCGTGCACT
>JBIKNV010000359.1:0-3600 GCA_044358475.1 Pirellulales bacterium
GGGCAGGAGCAGGAGCGACTCCCAGCCGAGCGGCTCGCCGCCGGCTTGGGCACCCCGCGCCTTGAGGAACGTTTTTGCCAGAATATAGGGGAGCGAGTGGTCGGCCGACTGCCGCGTCGTCGGCGACCGCTTCGCCGGGTCGGCGATGATTGAATAGGCCGGCTCGTAGATCGCCACGCGGATGCGCTGCACGGCGTCGAGGTCGGCTGCCAGCACCGGGTGGGTATTGAACAGATCGACGAGCGATTGCAGGGCCCCAGCCGACTGGTGCTCATACAATCCCAGTTTGAAATGCATCGCGTTGATGGCAAACGCATCGCCCTCGACGCCGAGTTCGAGATCAAATGGGCTTTCGCCATCAGGGCAGGGCACATTGAGCCGGTAGATTGCCAACGGATTGCGGAACACATCCCGCGGGCCGATGAAGCCGGCGAGGGAGCGACGGGCACACATGACGGCCGCTTCGGCGGCGAGCGCCGCAGAAGCTCCCTTGGAGTCGGAAAGCTGGTGGCCGGCGCGGATCGCCCGATATGGCACATAGTGGGCTACAGCCATGCCGATCGCCGACTCGATCTGGTCCTCGCTGCCGCCGAGCGCCGCAGCGTAGGCGGCCGCACAGGCGACGGTGCCGTGGTGCACATGATCAATCGCGTACTTCCGAAGCGCAAACACCTCGGCGAGCCGGCCGCGGATTTCGTCGATGAGGAGCATCAGTCGCAGCGTGGCATCGCCATCGAGCCCCGCCTCGCGGGCCGCAGCGATCGCGACCGGGTAATAGTCATTGTG
Source organism: Pirellulales bacterium (assembly GCA_044358475.1). Lineage (GTDB taxonomy): Bacteria > Planctomycetota > Planctomycetia > Pirellulales > UBA1268 > CACORA01. The sequence goes on from JBIKNV010000359.1 coordinate 787, forward strand.
GCCAAACTCGCCGGCGGTGCGGCCCTTCGCGGCGTCATAGCCGAAGTTTGTGCCGTTGGAATCCCACTCCCGCACCGCTGACGCATTGGCTGCTACCGCCTTTTCGACGGCGCAGGGCTGCGGGGAACCGAAGCAGATGCCCCCGCGCGAGCCCCCGGCCGGGGGCATGGCAAGAGCCTCATGCCGCAGCACCGTCGGTGCGTTGGCCTCCGCGGCAATCGCCGACACGCCGCAGCCCACGCTGTCGAGGTGAAACGCTTCGAGCCGCGCGAGTGTGGCTCCGCCGATCGGCCGCGGGGCGGCGAGAAAGTCGCGGCAGTAGCGGGCCATGCCGCGGGCCTGATTCGTCGTTCGCGGCAGAAGGATCGTGTGCTGGGTTGCTGGCATGCCGGCAGGATACACTGCGGGCATGCATCCGCAGCAGGTGGGTCCCTACAACATAGTTTCCCGACTCGGCCACGGCGGCATGGGTGCCGTCTACGAGGCCGTGGAGCCGAGGAGTGGCATGGCGGTCGCGATCAAGGTGCTGGCCGCGCACCTGGCCGACGATGCCGGCGTGCGGAGCCGGTTCGAGACCGAGATCGCCACTCTCAAGAGCCTGCAGCATCCCGGGATCGTACAGCTGCTGGCCTACGGAGAGGATGACGGCCAGCCCTATTTCGCGATGGAGCTCGTCCGTGGCCAGGCCCTCGACAAGCTCCTGCGGGGCGGTCGCCATTTCACGTGGCGGGAAACCGTCACCGTGGCGGCAGCGGTAACCCGCGCGCTGAAAGTGGCCCATGACAGCGGTGCCATCCATCGTGACCTGAAGCCGGCCAACCTGCTCGTGCCCGACAAGGGCACGCTCGCCGATGTGAAGCTGGCCGACTTCGGCATCGCCAAGTTCTTCGGCGCCTCCAGCCATACCGCCGCCGGCAACGTGGTGGGCACGGCTGAATACATGGCTCCCGAGCAGGCGGCTGGCAAGCCGGTCGACGCCCGGGCCGACATCTACTCGCTCGGCCTCGTGATGTTTGCGATGCTCACAGGCAAGCCGCCCTTCCGTGCCGGGCACTACACGGAAGTGATGCGGATGCAGCAGACGACGCCGCCTCCGCGGCTCACGACGTTGCTGCCCGACCTTCCGGAACCGGTCGACCGGCTGGTCCAGAAGATGCTCGCCAAGAATCCGGCCGAGCGACCGGCAAGCGCCCTCGCGCTCGGCCGTCTGCTCGAGACAGTCGAAGGCGCGATCACGGCCGAGTTGGCTGCCGCGAGGCCGGTGGTGGTCGAACCGGCGTCGGATGCCGGCCGCACAGCCCCCGGCATTTTGGCCAACGACGCCACGCTCGAAGTGACGACCGACCAGCCGGTAGCTCCTGCCGACGCCCGTCTCCTAGCGCCCACGCAGGGTGCGACGGCGCCGCCGCCTGCCGCTGATCCGACCAAACGCGACGGGGGCACGAAGCAGCCGACCGAGGCCGACGCTGCGAACACCCAGGTCGGCCCTGTCCGCCGTAGCCGACATGTCTCCGTGGAACGGGAGAAGGTCATTGCCGCGGCTCGTGAGAAGCGGGCGCATCACCGCGAGCTGTGGGTGCAGGCCGCGTCGGTCGCCGGCCTCTCGACCGTGCTCCTCGTTGGAGGGTATCTCCTGCTGCGGCCGCTGACAGCCGACGACCTGCGAGCACGGATCGACGAGACCGTCGCTGCGGCATCCGAGCAGCTTGATGGTCTGAAAGACGCCGAGCGAGAGATCGACGAGTTCCTCAACCGATTTCCGACTGATCCGCAGGCCGATGATATCAGGGTGTTGAAACGACAGATTCTCGTGGACCGCCTCGAAAAGCGGGCGGCCTTGCGGAACCGACGGGACAAGCCTCCTTACCTGCGGATCGAGCGCGACTACCGCGAGGCGCTGGAACCAGACGATGCCAACGAGCAATTATCACGCCTGAGGGCGATTCTTGTTGCCGACTCGAAAGCACTGGCCACACCCGTCGGGCTGCCGGCCGACGAAGACGATCTCCAGGCCGATCTCGATCTCTGGAAGGCACTCGTCGCCACGAAGATCAAGCAGGTTGAACGGCTTGCCAGCGCGGACCGGCGGGCCGAGCAACTCGACGCGACACGAAGGAAACCATGACAATGACGACGACCGCCACGCAGACCGCCCGCCCCAACAGCCACGCCGCATTCGCCCGGGCCAAGGCTGTCATTCCCGGCGGGGTCAATTCGCCGGCCCGCGCCTTCGGCGGCGTCGGCGGTGAGCCGATCTTCTTCGCCAGTGCCCAGGGCCAGCGGGTCACCGACATCGACGGCCACACCTACCTCGACTACATCGGCTCCTGGGGACCGATGATTCTCGGCCATCGCCATCCGCGGGTGGTCGCCGCGATCGAGCGGGCGCTGGCGACCGGCACCAGTTACGGCGCCCCGACCGAGGCGGAGAGCCGGCTGGCCGAGATCATCATCGACGCCGTGCCGAGCATCGAGAAGGTGCGGCTGGTGAGCAGCGGCACCGAGGCGGCCATGAGCGCGGTCCGGCTGGCCCGCGGCTTCACCGGCCGCGAGGTGATCGTGAAGTTCGCCGGCAACTACCATGGCCATGTCGACAGCCTGCTCGTGTCGGCAGGCTCCTCCGCAGCCACGCTCGGCGTGCCCGACTCGCCGGGCATCACGAAGGGCACCGCCCAGGATACGGTCGTCCTCGAATACAACGAGCCACAAGAGTTGGAAGAGTTGTTCGCGACGCGGGGCAGCAAGATCGCCGCGGTGCTTCTGGAACCGGTCGTCGGCAACATGGGCCTTGTCGTGCCGACTCGCGAGTTTCTG
>JBIKNV010000036.1:0-12289 GCA_044358475.1 Pirellulales bacterium
ACGATCGTGCGGGTCTGCTCACCGGTGAGCGTGTCGCCGCGGCCGATCGCACCCGCCTGCCCCGGTCCGAGATAGGCGGCATTGGGCACACTCTTCGTGGAGTCGTGGAGGCGGAGCGTGGTCGTATGCCGCTGGAGCACCCAGGCGTAGTCGAGGCCGGCAATGTTTGTGTTGGCTTGGCCTGTCAGGCCGACCGCAGCCCAACTGCCGTCGCTCACATGCATCGTTACAGAGATCCGGTAGACCCAGCCCGGCTCGGGCGCAAACGGTAGGAAGGCCGCGCCGGCGGAGGTCGCCCGCAGCACGTTGCGGGCGGAGTCGAGTTGCCAGCCGCTGTCGGGGGCGAGCCAGGCCGCATCACTCGTGCCGCCGCGGCTTGATGGCGCTGTGCCGACCAGTAGACCGGAGCCGAGGAAGGGGTCGGCATGCGCCGTGACCGCGGTCGCCTCGTTCCAGCGGTAGTCGCGCGGCTTGGGCGGCCGGGGGGCCGGCTTCGGCAAAGAGAGCACGAATTTCTTCGGGGCGGGTGTATCGACGAGTGTGATGCGGCCCGCATCATTCACCTCGGCAGCGTTGCCAGCGGCCAGCCGGGCGGGAGCAGCCGCGCCGAGCGATGCCACCGCGGCCAATTCGACGAGCCCCTCGAACACCCGCACATCGGTGCGGCCCGCCGCATCGACCTCGACACCAAACTGCGTACCGAGGTCGGTGATCACGGCCGACGGCGTGTGGACGGCGAAGCCCTTGCTCGAGGCACCAAGCGTGGCTGTCAGTCGGCCACGGGTGAGCCGGCCGTCGGTAGCGGCTCGAACCTCGAACGAGGCCGGTCCTTCAAGCACCACCGCCGTTCCGTCGGCGTAGGAGATTTCGACAAGCCCGCTGGCGAGGCTGAGCACATCGCCCACGGCGACCGCATCGTTGATCGCATACACGGCCGCGTCGGGCTGCCATACCGCGCCGTCGCTCGCAACCACGCGAGCGAGCGAGTTGGTGGATGGTCGCCACCAGCCTTGATCGATTGCCTGAATCACAACCAGCGCGGCGATCACGACGCATGCGGCGAGTGTCGTTCCGGCAATGACTCGCCACCGCGGTGCCCGGGCGGCGGGCGGCTCGGTTAGGCCGTCGTTCTCTGGGTCGCGGTGCAGAGGGTGCACCTGCTTTGGGCGGGGCCGCGGTACGATCTGCCGTGGAGCCTTGCGCCACCGCCAGGCGAGTTCGGCATGCACCCGTAGCGCGGCGACGTATTCCTTTCGGGCCAGTGGATTGGCGAGGAGCCGCTCGAGCTGATCGCGGTCGGTATGAGTGGCCGTGCCGTCGCACATCGCGGCGGTGAGCCGGGATAGGTCGCTGCTAGGCTCCAGGCCGCCGTGCTCAGGCTCCGGCCCGCCATGTGGCTGCGTGGTCGGGTTCGACGCATCCATCATGATCCCTCCCAGGCGGCAAGTGTCTTTTCCACGCACCGCACGACTGCCTGGCGGATCCGCTGGAGCCGCATTGTGAGCGCCGCTGCAGAGATCGTCATCGATGCGGCGATCTCCTTGATCGGCCGGGTGCCTTCGTAACAGCGACGCAGCAGGTCGCGGTGGTCGGCCTGGAGTTTACCGAGGCAGATGTCGAGGGCGAGGCTGCGGTCGGCGGGCCGCGCGTCAGCCAGCGCCGTGTCGGCCACGAGGGCGACCATTTCCTCGGAGAGGTGCACGCGGCGGGAGTCGCGGCGCAGGTGCTTATAAGCCTCGTTCTTGGCGAAGCCGCAGGCCCACGGGAAAAAGTCGCGGGCCGGGTCGTAGAGATCCCGCTTCTTCCAGAGGGCGAGGCAGGTCTGCTGGTAGACATCCTCGATGTCGGCGGCGTGGGGCAGGAGCGTGGCGACAAAGGCATAGACCTGCCGCTGATGGGCGACGAGGGCAGCTACGAAGTCCTCGGAGGGCTCGTCACTCACGCCATCGCCGCGGTTCATGGGCTGGTCCGCCATCCGCGGCTCACTTGGTCGAGAGTTCAAACACAAACTCGTTGGGGCCCTGCTCGGTCACCTCGGCGGTGAGGCCGGAGGTTTTTGTTGAGCGGTATTTCTTCGGGAGGTGGGAGGTTTCGACGGGCGTGAAGCTGGCCTCGGGAGCCAGGTCAGCGGGTGGATCGGAAAATGTGAGCTTCTCGATCTGCACGCGGTGCATCCCGGGAACCGCTCCATCATTGGGGCGAAATGTCTTCAGTCGAAACCGTCCGGCGGAGTCCGTAAAACCGATGGCGTTGAAAGACTTGCCGTCACGGTCCGTCGCGAACACGACGTTCGCTGCATCAACTGGCTGTCCGTCAAGCATGACCAAGCCGGCTGCAGGCACGCGAGCCGGCCAGGCACGGCTCCATTCGTCTTCATGGTGGCGGGTACAGCCCGAGATTGTGGTCACGAAGAACACTGCCGACATCGGGATCAAGGAAAATCGTAGACGTTTCATGGATCCGCCTCGCTGTGTTTGCGATGCCCCGAAGGAAGCCTCAGTCGAGCTTTGCTGTCTCGCCGCCAGATTTCGTGCCGAGCGCACCCCACACGCCATATGGGCTCTGCGGCCAGCGTGGGCTCGTATTGGACGTACTGAGCGTTTTCGTGAGATCGCCATAGTCGATGTTTTCAGCGATGAATCGAACCGCGCCATCGGCAAACGTGGCCATGACACCGCCGGTGTGGCGGCTGCGAGGAGGGAGGACTCCCATTTCAGGGGAAGCAAACTGGTTGCACACGCCCTTGTTGGGCGGCAGAACTGTGTTGAAGCCGGTGATCGAAGGGAGACCCTGGTTCCATCGGGTTCCGACGGAGCGATTTCGATGGTTAATCTGGGCCGTCTGCCGCCAGGTGCCGTTTTGATAATCCGACAGACAGGACGAAGGATTGTTGCCATGGATTGAGTAGTTTGCATCGGGACCATTGGTTGCCGCCACACCACCTCCACTGCCCGACGGCCGCGTGCATTCTGACAGTGCGATCGTGTTGGAAAGCCCGTCGGTGATGTCCGACATTTTCACGGCACTGTTCAGGCCAAACAGCCCGCGCATGCCGATCGTCGTCGGGGCGACCTTTTCATCGACGTGGAGATTGTCGTACTTGTCTCCGTGCGACCAGACGTAGTTTGTTTGGCCGAGTGCGGCGCTCAAGACAATGATCGATTGATCCGGCGTGTTGTCCGACGGGCACAGGATATTTTGCAGTTGGGTGCCCCATGCGGCTGAGCCGTTGTTTGCATTCGCAAGCCTTGCCGGAACGATACGGTCATACAGCGACTGCTCTTCCATGTACGGCAGAGTGGCAATGAAGCCACTGCAGACGCCGGCGCCTGAGTAGCCATTGACGCCTGGCAAGGGCGATGAGTTGGTGTGCACCGTGCTGCCGTTGTAGATGTTGCTCTCGAGATGACCGCCACGGCCGTAAGGCAGCACGCGGTTGGCGGACTCGTGCGTATGGATCGCCAATCCCAGTTGTTTGAGCCGATTCGAGCAACTGCTTCGCCGGGCCGATTCCCGGGCCGCCTGCACGGCCGGTAGGAGCAGGCCGATGAGCGTGCCGATGATGGCGATCACCACGAGGAGTTCGACGAGCGTGAACGCCCGGACACGTTTTGGAAGATTCATGGTCCCTCCCTTGCGACGGCCGAATGACAACATGAAGACAAGCCTGACGGAAGTATCCCCGCGACCCCGCCGAATCTAACGCAGGGTGTTTTCCCATGCCGGGGATGCCGCGGAAATGCAGCCTGAACAGATGTTTTTGGGAGGTCGGCAGTTGGCTGGTTCTGCAATCGCGAAGATTGACCCTGCCGGGCGGCTGTGATAGTTTTAACTAGTAACTGGTCAATCTTTGCTCGCTCGGGAGGCATGGCATGGCAAGCATCTCAGCATTCGATGCGAAAACGCGATTTGGGGAGTTGCTGAAGCGTGTCGCGCAGGGTGAAGAGATCGTCATCACCCGGCACGACAAGCCGGTGGCCCGAATCGTGCCGGAGGGACCTTTCGGAGGGGAGCAGGGTCGCCGTGCTTCAGCCGCTCTCCTCGATCTGCAACGGTCGATCGCGCGACGAACCAAGGGAACTCCACTCACCGATGCTGACGTGCGATCGGCCATTGAGGAGGGGCGTCGCTGACCGATGACGCCGCTACGGTTCGTCGCCGATGCCTCGGTCGCCATCGCCTGGGCCCACCCCGGGCAAGCCACCGCCTCGACGCAGGCGATGCTCGAAGCGATCGCCGCCGGCGCGATATTTGAGGTGCCGTCTTTGTGGCCACTCGAGGTTGCCAATGCGCTGCTTGTGCTCAGGCGGCGCGGGCGAATCACCGAACGCGAAAGACGGCTGGCAGCCGCGAATATCCTTTTGTTGCCGCATCTCGTTGACGGCGATGGCAGCGGTTTGGCATTTACGAAACTGACAGATCTGGCAGCAAAATATGGCCTCTCGATCTACGATGCTGCCTACCTGGAGCTTGCCATGCGGCGGAATCTCCCCTTGGCGACGAAGGACGGTCCGCTCGGCAGCGCCGCCCGCAAGGCGCGAGTGGCCACGTGGCCCGTTGTGTGAGAACGGGGTTGGGCTGTTCAGCTGACCAAGTCGGAGATGGTGCCGGTGCTGTCGCCGTGGCGGTCGACATCGACGCCCGAGCCCTTGAGGAGCGTGAGCCAGGTGTTGCACAGCGGCGTGTTCTTCGGCACGACGAAGTTGTGGCCGAGCTTCACGCCCGCGCCACGGCCGGCGATGATCGTCGGGCAGTTGGTGAGTTCGTGGCCGGTGCGGATGTTGCTGCCGAACACCACCGTCGTGTGGTCGAAGAGCGTCGTGCCCTCCGGCTCGGAGGCGGCCTTGATCCGGTCGAGAAAGCCGGCGAAGAGCTCGCTCTGGGCGAGGTCGCGCCGCTGGGAGGCGTCGAGTTTCTCGTTTTGACTGCCGTGGTAATGGCTCATGTCGTGCGGATTCACCTTGATATCGAGGCTCGTCAGGAGCGAGGCCACCGGCTGGCGGTAGGTGATCACCCGCGTGCTGTCGGTCTGCAGCGCGGCCACGATGATGTCATACATGAGCCCGATCTCGTCGCGGCCCGACACCGGCTGCTTGGGCTCGGTGAGCGTCGCCTTCGGCTGCGGCACGCCGATCCACTGCTCGTCCTTGGCCAGCCGCGTCTCGATGTCGCGGATGCCCGCGAAGTATTCGTCGAGCTTCTGCTGGTCCGAGGTGCTCAGGCCTTTTTGGAGCGACTGCGCGTTGTCGAGCACCGCGTCGAGCACACTCCGCTTCTCGGCGAGCAGGGCCCGCTGCTTCTCGATCGGCGTGTTGTCGGCCGAAAAGAGCCTGTGATATGCGGCCAGGGGGCCGTTTTGGCCGCCGACCGGTTTGCCGCGGACGTCCCAGGCCATCGACAGGCCGGGGCCGTGGCCCGAGTCGCCCTCCTTCTCGCTGTAGTTGAACTGCAGCGATGCAAACCGCGTGTGGAGGCCGAGTTGGCTGGCGGCGATCTGATCGGCCGACACGCTGTTGTGGAAGTTTTGCCCGGGCTGGGCGTAGCGGTTGGCCCCGGTGAGCCACATCGTGCTGCCCCAGTGGCCCTCGTTCGAATACTTGTTCCACAGCCCCTGCACGATCGTGAAGTCTGCCTTGTGACGGGCCAGCGGCGCGAGGCCCGGTGGCAGGGCGTAGTCGGGGCCGGGCGTCTTGATGTCGGGGTACCAGAAGTCATCGGTGACGCCCCAGCCGAAGCCGAGGAAGACGAGCCGCTTGGCGGGAGGGGCGGCCGCGGCAGTGGCCGCCGCGGCAAACCGCCGAAACCCGAGCGACGGCAGAAACGGCAGCGCGACGACACCGGCGGCTGAGCGGAGCACGTGGCGGCGGTTGGGGAGATGGCTCATGGTGAGGGCCTCATTTCGTATGGAAGGCATCGCTGGCCACGAGGGCCTGGACCAGTTCACGGACCGGGAAGTTTTTGGTTTTGCCCTGGGCGACCATCGCGTCGAGCAACGGCTCATCACTGAAGCCGCAGGGGCGGCCGAGCGAGTATTCAACGATTGCCCGGCTGAAGCCGCGGGCGAAGGCATCGGGCCGCTCCGCGATGACCGCCCGCAGTTCATAAAAATCGGCAAAGGCGGGGCCGCCGAAGAGAGCCCCGGCCGGCTCGATCGTCCACGTCTTCACGTCCTTGCTGCCTTCCGCCTTGTAGCTGTCGGTCGTGCGCCACTGTCCGATGGCGTCAAAGTTTTCGAGGCCCAGCCCGATCGGATCGATCCGGCGGTGGCAGCTGGCACACTGTGGCTCTTCTTGGTGCATCCGCAGCCGCTCGGCCGGCGTCACCGCCTTGCCGGCCAGCCGCGCGATGGCCGGCACGTTTGCCGGCGCGGGGGGCGGCGGATCGTCGAGCATCTTCCGCAAGACCCAGGCACCCCGTTCCACCGGGCTCGTCTCGTTTCCGTTGCCTCCCATGAGGTGAAAGGCAGTCATGCCGAGGAAGCCGCCGCGCGGTGAACCGGCCGGCAGCGGCACCGGGCGGAAGTGGTCGCCCGCCACACCGTCGAGGCCGTAATGGCGGGCGAGCACGTTATTGACAACGACATAGTCGGCCGCGAGGAGGTCGCGCAGGCTGCCATTGGTGCGGAGCAGATGGCCGAGGGTCTCGTAGATTTCATGCTTCGCGGCCAGCCGTGTGCTGTTGTCGAAATCGGGAAACTTCGTGCGATCGACCTCGAAGAAGTCGAGCCGGTGGAGACCGAGCCACTGGTAGACGAATGGCTCGAGAAACCCTTGCGACCGCGGGTCGTCGAGGAGCCTCTCGGCCTGGGCCGCGAGCACGGCGGGCTGGGCGAGTTCGCCCTTGGTAGCGAGATCACGGAGTTCCTGATCGGGCGGCGCGCCCCACAGGAAGTACGACAGCCTGCTGGCGAGTTCATGCTGCGTGAGCGGCCGCGGCTGGCCGTCCACCGCGGGCTCCGCCAGATACAGAAACATCGGCGCCGCCAACACCACCGAGAGGGTTTCCTTGAGGGCGGCGGAATGTTTGTCGCCGGCGGCGAGCCGGTGGTCGTAGATCGCCAAGAGCTTCCCGACAAAGCTGGCCGGAGGGAGCGTGCCGCGGAAGGCCGCATGGGAGAACGCCTCGATCGCGGCCTCGATCTGGCTACGGCTGGGCGGCTTCTTGTCATCGAGCATGCCGTCGAGGATCGCGACGCCGAGGGGCACCGCTGCCTTCGCAGGCACCCGCTCGATCTCCAGCCAGTCGACCCAGATCGCGTATTCGGGGCCGATACCGTTTTTCTTGCGCCCCTCACCGTACCGGCGGGAGGCCAGTTCGTTGGAATCGATACTGTTTTTCTCACGAATGAAGAGTGTGCGGTCGCCGGTGTCGGTGTGCTTGCGTGTGAACGTGATCGGCACCTCGATCACCTGCGGCTGCTCGAGCGTGCCGGTCACCTCGTGCGTCGAAAGAATCTGCCCGAACCGTGGGTGGATACCGAATTCGATGAACCGCCGCTCGGGCGTCGCATGCTCGTTGCCCGCGACCCGAAACCGCACGATGAAGTCGCCGGGCTGCCAGTGGTGTGGCACAACGGTGGAGATGTAGCCGTTGTCGAGGATCGCCGGATGCACCGTCTGGTTAGCCAGGTAGGCGCCCGTGTCGATGGCCGGCGGCGTGAGGGCATGTTCGTGGTACGGCAGAAAATACGGGTTCAACGATGCGTTGGCCTTGTCGACGGCATTGCCGACGACGGCGATGAAGGGCTCCCCGAAGCCATAGTCGACCGGTGAAGGTGCCCCCGAAATCCGCTCCCACGACCGGCGAAATTCGGCATCGTTTTTTGACTGCTTGCGAATTTCCGCGACGACCGCGGCATTCTCCGGCCGCGCCGTTGAGGCATCGACGGCGGCCACCCAGCGGCGGGCCCGGTCGCGTTGCTCGATTTCCTCGTTGATCACCTTCACGAGCTTCCGCAACGCCTGCTCGGCCTCGTAGCGATGCTGCTGCTGGAGGCCGCGTGCCGCGTGCCGTGCGACCGCCTCCTCGATCGCCTCACGGCCGAGCGCCTGATACTGTTCAAACTGATTGCTCGACATAAAGAGGTTGGAGCCGACCGTGTCGAACGATCCGTTGCCGGTGTCGGCGGGCAACTCGGCGACGTTGATCTCGGCACCGAGCAGTTCTCGGAGCGTGTTGCGATACTCGCGACGGTTGAGCCGCCGCATCGTGATCGTGCCCCGCTGGTCGGCCAGGCTCCTGCGAGCGGCGACCATCGTCTGGGCGAGATCATCGACCAAGTCGGCCTTGGCGGGGGCGGCCAGGGGCGGCTCGTCTTCCGGCGGCATCGCGCCAGAGTTGAGCACATTGAGCACCTTCTGCCACCGTTCGGCGGTCTCGACCGACGTGATCTCAAAGGCAAGATCGTCGAGCCGAACATTTCCCTCGGCATCCTCGGCACCGTGACACTTCAGGCAGTGCGTGGCCAGGAGAGAGCGGTGTGTGTCGGGAAGATGAACGGATGGAGACGCACCGACAGCCGCAGCCGTCACGAAGGCGGCGCAAAACCAGACCGATGCGTGGGCTGCCATCACTCTCATCACGACAATAAGTATCGCCCGAACAGCGGAAAAACTAACGGGGGCCAGGAAATATCTGCCGGAAACGCATATTTTCAGGTGTTTTTAGCATGCCCCCTGGCGGGGCATTTCGACCGGGACGAGCGTCCCCAGCCAGCCGCAGGGCGCAAGCCCGCGGGATGACGCACCAACCGGCGCCGCCGCAGTCCACCGGGCTTGCGCCCGGTGCTTCCTGGTGGGAGGGCACTGCCCGCCTGGGATTGAAAGAGCTGCGTCCCCTTTTCTGGAGGCTTGCTACGCGAGCGGGCGGGTCATTTCGACGGGCACCACCCATTGGTCATAGTGCTCCGGTGTGACGAAGCCAAGCGACACGGCCGCCTCCTTGAGGCTCGTCCCCTCGACGTGGGCCTTCTTCGCGATCTTCGCCGCCTTCTCGTAGCCGATGTGGGTGTTGAGCGCCGTCACCAGCATGAGCGAGTCGTTGAGATGGTGCTGGATGCGGGCCAAGTTGGGCTCGATACCGGTCGCACAATGCACCCGCATCGAGTCGCAGGCGTCGGCGATCAGATCGGCGCTCTCGAGCACGTTGTGGATCATCACCGGCTTGTAGACGTTGAGCTGGAAGTTGCCCTGACTGCCGGCGAAGGCGACCGTGGCGTCGTTGCCGAACACCTGGGCGCAGACCATCGTCATCGCCTCGCACTGCGTCGGGTTCACCTTGCCCGGCATGATCGAACTGCCCGGCTCATTCTCGGGAATCGAGATCTCGCCGATCCCGCACCGCGGCCCGCTGGCCAGCCAGCGGATGTCGTTGGCGATCTTGAGCAGCGCCATCGCGAGGCCCCGCTCCGCCGCGCTCACTTCCACGAGCGCGTCGTGGGCCGAGAGCGCGGCAAACTTGTTGGGGGCCGACGCGAACGGATGCCCCGTCTCCTTGGCGATGAAGGCGGCGGCCGTGTCGCCAAACCTGGGGTGGGCATTGAGCCCGGTGCCCACGGCGGTGCCGCCGATCGCCAGTTCATAGAGCCCTGGCAGCGCCCGCTCGATGCCGGCGAGCCGGTCGTCGAGTTGGGCCCGCCACGAGGAGATCTCCTGACCGAGCGTGATCGGAGTTGCGTCTTGCAAGTGCGTACGGCCGATCTTCACGAGGTCGGCGTGCTTCTTCTCGAGCGTGAGGAACACGTCGCGCAGCGCCCGCACCGCGGGCAGCAGCCGATCGTGGATCACCTGCACCGCGGCGATGTGCATCGCGGTGGGAAACGTGTCGTTGCTCGACTGGCCACGGTTGACATCGTCGTTGGGATGCACCGGCTTCTTCGAGCCCATCACGCCGCCGGCGATCTCGATCGCCCGGTTCGAGATCACCTCGTTGGCGTTCATGTTCGACTGCGTGCCGCTGCCGGTCTGGAAGACGACCAGCGGAAAGTGATCATCGAGCTTTCCGGCGATCACTTCGTCGGCCGCCTGCACGATCAGCTTGACAGTTTCGGCAGGGAGTTGGCCGAGATCGCCGTTGGCCAGCGCTGCTGACTTTTTCAAAATCCCGAGGGCCCGCTTCACGGCCCGGCCCCACTGAAACCGGTCGACACCGATTTTGAAATTGTCGCGGGATCGCTCGGTCTGCGCCCCCCAGTAGCGGTCGGCGGGCACCTGCACCTCGCCCATGCTGTCAGACTCGGTGCGGAACTGTTGCGCTGCCATCGGTCACCTCCGCTAACAAGTGTAGCGGGAGCGAAGGTCAGCGAAAGATAGCGGGCCGGCTTGCGTGCTCGGTGTTTTTCTGTGGAGCCGCGACCGTGGCCGGGGGCTCGCGGGTGGCCAGCGCCAAGGCGAACCAGCCGTCGTGGCTGACTGCCTGCACGGCCCGCATCCCCTCCAGCCGCGGGTTGGCGACGAACCGCTCAGGCACGACCGGCAGCGGCCGCTCCTTCGGGAAGATCTTGCCGAAGATGGTGCGGAGCGCGATCTCCATGCGGCCCTGATGGCCGGGGCCGCTGATCCGGATCGGCCCTTCCCGCTCCAGAAACACTTGCGGGCCGGCGACGACCGGTCGGTAGGAGACCTGTGCGATGACGTCGTACCAGTTGCGGCGGCTGCTCTCGAGCGATTCGAGCGTTACTCGCACCTGCACGAGGCCATCGCTGCAGGTGACGCGGACCGGCTCGCTGCGGGCAAACGTCACCTCCACACCTTCAGGAAGATCCTCGGGCACCAGCCGTTCGATACCGATTCGCTCACAGATGTGCTGGCAGAGATTGTCGAGCGAGAACCGCTGGCCGGCGAGTGCCAGCCGCTCCAGCGCATTGTTGATCGCCGACTCGTGCAGCTGCATGTTGAGATGGGCGTCTGTTGGCGCCCGCGGACGGGGCGTGTGGGCAGCCACCTGGGTATCGGCCGCCAGCCGAAGCCGCAGCGTGGCCAAGGAGGCCGACGTTTCGAGCACCACCGGCGTCGGCTCGAGACCGAGACGCACCAGCGGCATCCACAGCTTCTGCCGCACCCGCTCGGCCATCTCTGCGAGTTGCGGCTCCGCTGTTTCATCTGTCTCCCGGCAGGCCCGTGCCACGATCTTGTTGATCACCTCGCGATTGACGTCGGGAAGGGCATCGTCGTGCTGGCTCTTGGCAAGCTGGCGAACGAGTGATCGCATCACTGGCACCGCATCGAAGCTGGTCTGGATGCCGGCGAGCTGCGAGTTGTTGGAGGCCGTGCCGGTCGCCGGGCCGAAGAGCAGGCCGTGCGGCGACACCTTGACCGGCTTCCGCACCACGAAACTCGACGCGGCCCGCGAGGTGAGCGAGACGGGGCCGGCGTCGGTCACGCTCCGCGACGTGATATCGCCTTGGATCTCCAGGAGCATCGCGATCTCGTCATGGTCGGGCACAAACCACACGGAGGTCGCGCGGGTGACCGTGCGGGTGCCGCGAACCTGTCGGCCGCTGATGATCTCGTTGACCGGGCCGGTTTCCTCCTCTGCTTCCGGGAGGAGCTTCTCGATGAAGGCCTGATGGACCGCCACCCGAACGTTTGGTGAGAGGTAGTGTTCGTTGACCGCCCTCACGACGGCCGCTGCGCCCGGCAGGGAGGCAGCCTCGATCGTGCGCATGGTTTCCTTCACGACCGCCGCATCGACCATGCCGCACGAGATCTCGTACCGCTCCAGTGACTCGAGCAGGCGGCCGACGTCGGCCTCGCAGCGAGCCGTCAGGTGTGGGTCACGAGTGGCCGGCTGGGCCTGCTCCTGCCCCGAATCGGAATCGAGCGGTGCGGCAAGCATGCCGGCCGCTGCCCGCCAGATGGCGACTCGGCGCGACACGGCCAGCGCTGCGCGGCGGGTGTCCGAGGCGACGCTCCCTTCGGTGATCCGGTCGGCCAGCTCCATGCCGCGATGGACCGCTTCACCGAGCACGATGAGCGTCGTTGCCGCAGCCGGATCGCGCGGGCCGGCACTCAGCAACACGTTGCCGAGCGTGTTGAGCGTGTCGCGCGACCAGGCTTCGACGTGTTCGTGCCGCATGCCATCAGGCTGCGTCTGGTGCAGGTCATGAAGGTCTGAGATGAGGGTTGCCGGATGTGGCCACAGACAGCCGGGGCGGCGCACATCGGGAACCGACTGCAACGCAGTCAGCCGCTCGTCGTCGTCGTGACCCTCGCGTCGGCCGCGAATAAAAATCCGCTCCCCTTTGCGGAGACGGTCGAAGAGCCGACCCGACCCCGGAGGCTGTCCTATT
>JBIKNV010000360.1:0-3592 GCA_044358475.1 Pirellulales bacterium
CCCGCGTTATGATCTTCGTGAAGGTCGTGCGGAGATTGGATGCTGCCGTGAGCGACGGAAGCAGCGCATGGCAATTGAGAGGCATGGCGACTGACGCGGCCTTTCAAGGACAGGGAATCGGCCGGCAGTTACTCGACTATGCGATGAGAGAAGCAGTGGCAATCCAGCCGTCGTGGCCGCTATGGTGCAATGCGCGGATGTCGGGCCACACGTGCGGATGCTGTGTACCCAGCACTAAATATCAATCGATTCCCAGTGCCCGCCGCCGCTCTTCTAGCCTTTCTGTCCCACCAGCCACCCGATAGCCCTGCGACTCAAAATAGATTCGTAAATCAGATTCCGCGATCAGGCCGTCTTCTTTGCAGTAGAGCGTCTGCTGAAACTCCTCGGGCAGAAGGTCCGGCCGGGGGCATTTGAAATATTTGTGGCATAGCCGGCTGTGCAACTGATGCCCCCGAAGGTTGGTGTGGCCCTCGCGGTGCTGACGAATCCGATCTTCGACTGCAATGCTCGTCTGCCCAACATAGAGATGACCTTTGGGCTCGGCGCGCGCTCGCTGCGACGGAGATTCAAGTTCGATCACATAAAGGTGCCACACCGTCATGTCCCCATTCACGGTGTAGCCATCACAACGAAGCCACTCTCGCAACGCCTTGGCAGCGGCCTGAATCTCGGCATTTTGTGTTGGCCGGATGAACGGGTTGTCGCGGCCTCCGGGCTTTGAGTGGCCGGGCATCAACTCATAGAGAGCATCCACCACCCGTATCTTTTTCGCCCTCTTGGATTTCTTGACCCAGCGATCGAGTTCATGGCCGGGGCGGCAAGAGGCGGGTTCACGATCACTCTAGGCCGATCAGCACGACGCCGGGGCTCGCCCAAGTCCTTCGCTTTTAGAACACAGAGCCAGACCCGGGAGCAGACCAGTCGGCCCGAAGGCGTGAAATTGCTATGGTTCAATTCGGCTTCCGCGTCCCAAACCTCAAGAAGCGCCTCTCGGCCAGAACGAGTGTGAGGCGGGCGATACGGCACTGGGCGGGACTAAAAGCGCCGCGGAGGTGATGCGGGTCGGTTACACTCCGGATTCCCCATGGAGGACCGCCGCCGATGCTCTCTAAACATGCCGCTGGCGATGAACCGAAGTTGATTCTTGCCGATCTCGGCTTTTCCACGCTGCGGGTTGCCACAGGTCTGATGATGGCTTTCGGGCACGGGTTGGCGAAGGTGCCGCCGGCAGTTGGGTTCGTGGACGCTGTCGGGAGTCTCGGGTTTCCTATGCCGACTGTTTTCGCATGGGCGGCGGGGCTCTCGGAGCTGGTGGGTGGGCTGCTCATCGCGGCGGGGCTCTTTACGAGGCCAGCGTCGTTGTTTCTCGCCGTGACGATGGGCGTGGCGGCATTCATGAAGCACGGGGCCGATCCGCTCTTCTCGCGGGAGGGGCCCTCGAAGGAACTCGCGCTGTTCTACTTCGCCGCAGCGGTGGCGTTCTTGCTGGCTGGGAGCGGGAGGTTTGGGCTCGACTTCCTGCTGAGGGGGAGACGGCAGGACGAAGCCCCTCAATAGTCGACGGACAGGGTGCGGGCCTGAGCCGTCTCCTGCTTCTTCCGCTTCGCCAGACACACGAAGTCTCAAGTGGCCTGCTTCGGCCAGCGCAGGTCGATTTCGATTCCTATCAGCGTGCGCTTCCCCGACCCCGGATCAGTCCCGGCTTCTGAGCTTCGACAGTAGCCTGAGGATCTCCATGTAGAGCCAGACAAGCGTGACCATCAGGGCAAACGCACCGTACCACTCTAGATATTTGGGTGCTCCTCGATCGGCCGCCTGCTCGATGAAGTCAAAATCAAGAACCAAGTTCAGTGCCGCGATCACGACCACTACGAGGCTGAAGCCAATGCCGATGGGGCCAGCTGAGTGGATGTAGGGGATCGGAAATCCAAAGAAACTTCCGATCAGTGAGATCACGTACACAAGACAAATTCCGCCCGTTGCTGCCACGATGCCGAGCTTGAAGTTTTCCGTGGCCTTGATGAGCCCCGACTGGTACGCGAGCAGAAGGCCAAACAGCGTGCCGAACGTGCCGCCGACCGCCTGAATCACGATGCCGGGGTACTGGGCCTCAAAACTGGCCGAGACTCCGCCCAAAAACAGCCCTTCGGCCAAGGCATACACCGGTGCCAGGAACGGAGCCCACGTGTGTTTAAAGCAGATCACTAATGCGGTGATCAGACCGACGATCGCACCGCCAAAGGCCCACGGCATGGCGGCTGCGGGGTTTGATTCAAGCCCCGAAAAAGTCTTGGACCACGTGAAGCAGGCCGTGCCCATCGCGAGGGCCAAGAGAAACAGCGTCTTGTTGGCCGTGCCATTGATGGTCATGACGTCGGCCGGGGACTGCTCGCTGGCAAAATCCCGGCGGTAGACGCCAAAGTTTTCGAATGTCTTGTCGTTGAGCGTCGGGTTGCCGGTACGCAGCATGGTTTTTGGCTCAAAGAACGGCTCTTTCTCAAGGCAAGAAGATAATAGCAGGATCTCGGAAATCGAGGGCTATTGATTCGGGGCCCGACGTACTTGTGAATCAGCCACACCGACCTTCACCCAACCAACCTCCAACTTGAATGGCCCCGGTTTCTTGTCGCTGAGCATGAAGCCGAGGCCGACTATCTGGTCAGGCTGCACTGGCCCCATGCCCTGAACCCGCCGGCCAAACGCTGTGGGAATAAACTCTGTGACCGGCACACTGACTTCAGTCCACTCGTCTTTCATGGTCGGCAACGGGGCCCGGTACGAGAAAGCCATCCGCCGGCTCGTCGTGTAAAGATTCAGCACGTATTCGCGGCCGTCGCCTTTTACCCGGACCACGATCGTGTCGCCGGCTTTGACATCTAAATCTGCGGGCTTCGACCGGACCGACGCAAAGCCACCGTTGTTCTCCAGCGAAAGCGTGCCGAAGAACTCCATGGTCGTGTCTGGTGCGATCCGAAACCGGCCGTCTGAAACACCGCCCATCACGCCATCGTTCACGGCCTGCCACTGTCGGGCGGCTTCTGGGCCCGCGAATTCAAAAAGAGTGCGTGTGGCCTCTTGGGTCGCCACTTGGGCCGATACAGACAGCAGAATGATCGGCCAAAGCAGTTTCATGAGTCACCAGTCTATCAACGGCTTTTTCTTCCCAGCTGATCCGTGCGAAGCGTGCCACTGCCAAAGGGCTGCGACCGGCTCGTGGACCCGTCAGACCTGTTTGTGACGGTGCCGGAGCCAAACTTCTGCGTATGGCCCGTAGTGGTCTTTCCATCGCGGCCCCGTTCCGTCGTGATCGTGCCTGAGCCAAACTTATTTGTGGTGCCAGTGCGGGGCTGCGTGAGCGTCGACCGTGGTGGGGTGGGTTCGACAGCGTGAGCGGTAATCGCGGCGCCGAACACGAGCCCGGCCAGCGCAACCCAGCATGAAAGCCAGCCGAAGGATTTCATGAGTCAGTCTCCTGAGTGCTGAAACATCACCGCGGTATAAGTCTGCCAATTATCGGCCGGTTGATGGCGAGCGGAAAGCCAGAATTCCGGCCTGCGAGAAATGCCGTTTCGGACGACCAATGCCGAGT
>JBIKNV010000361.1:0-3591 GCA_044358475.1 Pirellulales bacterium
GCGTCGCGGCAGTGAAATCGGCGTGGCCGGGAAGCGTCAGGTTGTTTTTGTTGTGAGTGGCGTGGAAGTGAATCATCTGCACCCCGATCAATGTGGCAATGTCGTACGTCCGCACAGCCCCGCCCCGCTGAATCGACACACTCTGGAGCGTGTCGATGCCCGGCCCAGACGGGTCGCCAGCTGCCACCGGGGCTGGATGCGAAAGCGACGCGGAGTAGCTGATAAGCCGATCGGGCAGCCTGGCCCGATAGAGGCTGCGATCGGCCCCACCGGCAGTGGTGACGATCTGGCCGCCTCGCGTGGCAGGATCATGACGTGCGCCGCACCCCGACACGACCCGATGAATCGCAGTCGATTGATCAGACTTCGCAATGAGATCAGCCGCCCCCTCGATCACCTGCACCTCGGTAGTGCTCGTCTCATCGACGTTGACGACAAACCGCGTGCCCCGGTCGATCACTCGTGTGGCCGGCGTTTCTACGCGGAAGCCCTCGGCACCGTCCGGCGCGTGCACCGAGCACCGTCCGGCATCGACGGCCAGGCAATCGACGCCGCACGCACGAAACACGGCGGGGCCTTCGATGATCGCCGTGGCCCCAAGTGGGAAGGCGATCTCAACGAGCCCTGCAGAAAGCACATACCGCTCGTCGAGATCGACCGTAGTTCCGCATGCCGGCGTCTCACGGCCCAGGAACCGCGCTCGGGCGAGACTGACAAACCTCGCGGCTGGTGAGGGCTCCTCCGGCCGCGCGGCGCCGGGAAGATTGCCCTCAGGCATGCCGTCGCGCCGCACCTGTGACGCGAGGATCAGTACCGCCGCCACGGCAGCCGCCATGAGCCCGCCCCCGACGAGCAGGCCGTCCCAGCGGCGCGGGCCGCGCCAGCCCGCTCCTGCGATCGGGAGCCGCTCCTCCCGCGGAGTAATTCGAGCCATCACCGCACGAGCCATCGCATCGCCGTCGGCGGGCAGTCGCTGCATCACATCGGTCACAAAGCTGGATGACTCTTGCCTTGTGGCGACATCCCGCCGCCGCTCGGCCAACACGCCCAGCCGCCGGTGCAACTGGTAGAGGTCGGCTGCCCGCGCCACCAGCTGTTCATCAGCAGCCAAGAGGGCGTTGAGCTCTGCCATGCCGTCGGCATCGAACTCGCCCTCGAGGTAGTCGGTCCAGAGCGTGGCGAACCGCTCGTCGGACGAGTGAGGAGCGGCCTGGTCGGAGTGCTGTCTGCTGCGGTTGCTGTTCATCGGAGTCTCTTGCAACGAGGGAACCGTGTGTTTGCGATGGTCAACTATTGGCAGCGGCAACTTTGCGATCGACGCATTCCTGGAGCTGGCGGCGAAGCAGCCAGAGCTGTTTCTTGATTGCCATCACCGAACGGCCACTGCGATCGGCCATCTCAGTCAGCGGAATCGCCTCGTCATACCGCCAGGTGAGAAACCGTCGCCGCGAGTCGTCGATGGCGTCGAGGCACTCCTTGAGGATGTCAAGTCTCGCATCCTGTTCGGTTGCGGCGTCGGCCGTGCGGCGGTCGAGCTCACGAGCGAGGAGGTCGGGGGCATAGCGGCTGCGATAGTCGGCGATCCGCCGCTGGCGGGTCGTCTCGGTCTGGAGCTGGTAGCGGGCGATTGTGAAGAGCCAGGCGGCAAAGTTGGTATCGGCGGCATACTCGTCGAGCCGGGTGTAGGCCGAAAGAAAACTTGCCTGGGCGATGTCGTCGATATCGACGCCAGGCGGGGCATGGGTGGCCAGCCAGGCCCGCAGCGGCCGCTCAAACCGGCGGACGACTGCGGCAAAGGCCTGGACATCGCCGGCCCGCACCTGCCGAATGGCCACTTCGACATCGTGTTCGCTCGATTCGGGTGAAGGCACGCTCATTGACGAGGAATGGCGGGGGAACGGACAAAAGTTACCGGGAACCCCTTTTTTTACACAGCATGTTGCCTTTGCGGGGTAACTCCAGGACGGATCGTGACATCTCTACGCCGAGATATGTCGTTCTGGTATTTCACCGAACGTACCGCAGAAAAAAGCCACAATGCCCACACAGTTTTTCCCCGTGACCCCTCCCCGATTTTTGTCCTAGTGCTCATGAGGGAGTTGGGGGCAGCGTCAATAACGGCAAGCTGCAAAAACCCGTCCGGCCGCGACCGCTGGGGTATCTGGACTGACCGGCGGAGGCACGCCACAATTGCGGCCGGTTTCTCACGGGGCTCGATCCCAATGACAGCGAAGGGCGGACGCGTGAACTGGTCGAAGTGGTGGTGGGCGGCGGGGCTGGCGGTCCTCACGCTCGGCGGACCGACGGCCGCCCGCGGGGCTGACTGGACGCAGTGGGGCGGCGGACACGAGCGGAATCTTGTGTCGCATGAGACGGGCATCCCGGCAGCCTTCTTCCCGGGCAAGAAGAAACGCGACCGGCTGGGATTCGATCCCGCCACGGCAAAGAACGTCCGCTGGATGGTGCGGCTCGGAAGCGAAAACTACTCAGGGCCGATCGTAGCCGACAGCCGCGTGTATATCGGGACCAACGACGAAGACCTCGACGATCCGCGATTTCGCCCCACACGCGGCGGCGTGCTGAACTGCCTCGACGAGAAGACGGGCGACCTTGTATGGCGGCTGGTCGTGCCACGGCTCGAGATCGATCGGAAACTCGTGAGCGAGGACTTCGACGACATGAACCTCGGCATCTGCTCGTCGGCTACGGTCGACGGCGACCGGCTGTATCTCGTGACCAACCGCTGCGAGGTGGTGTGCCTCGACGTCGACGGCCTGCTCGACGGCAACGACGGGCCGTTTCGCGACGAGGCTACGTTTTCCGTGCCGGCCGGAGCAACGCCCGTGCCGCCGGGCCCGCGAGATGCGGACGTAGTGTGGCGGTTTGACATGATCCGCGACCTGCCCGTCTTTCCGCACGATGCCGCAAATTGCTCGGTGCTCGTCGTGGGACGGCACGTCTACGTTTGCACTGCCAACGGCGTGTACGACGGGAAGGTGGTGCTGCCAACGGCCGCGTCGCTCATCGTGCTCGACAAGGAGACGGGCAGACTCCTCGCCCGCGACGACGGCACGATAAGCGCCGATGTGTTTCATGGACAGTGGTCGTCGCCGGCGCTGCTGCAGTCGCCCCGCGGGCCGCGGGTCGTGTTCGGCGGGGGAGATGGCCGCTGCCATGGGTTTGTACCGCTCGCGGCCGATGCCCAGCCGGCCGCCGTGCCGGCAACGCTTGAGCGGGACTGGCTGTTCGACTGCAACCCGCCCGGCTACCGGATGCGGGGCGACATCGCGATTGACTACTGGGCGCTCGTGCGAGGCAAGGCGACGTCGGTGGACACGGTGGGGCTCGTGGTAAGCCCCAATGAAATCATCGGGTCACCCGTCATCGTCGGGAACCGCGTGTTCGTGGCGATCGGCCAGGATCCGGTGCACGGGCCCGGCCGCGGCGCGCTCTCTTGCTTTGTCGTCGACGGCGTTGAAGATGGTGCCGAGGTCCGGAAACTCTGGCAGTACACCGGTATCGGCCGGGCTCTCTCGACCGTGGCGGTGGCCGGCGGGCTCGTGTATATCGCGGAATACGCAGGCAAGGTTC
>JBIKNV010000363.1:0-3581 GCA_044358475.1 Pirellulales bacterium
CTTCCCCCATCGGGGCAGAGACCTTCATGCCGACTGGATCAGGATTTCCAAGGCGGGCCGATGCAGGCTGTGATCGAAAGGATGCTCCAGACCGAATACCCCCGGCAGGGGTTGAACAAACGCGATCTTACACGAGAAAACCGCAGCCTCGCACCGCAGGCGACGTCAAATCCGACGTCCCCTCCGCACGGAACCCAGTTTTTGGCCCAAAACCCCTGTCCCCCGAGATCCTGAAGCTCGCCACGCAACTGGCCTCCCTGCCTCCGGAAGCCCTCGCCGCCCTCAGTGCCTTGCTCGGCAGGCCAGCAAGCAAACCGTGAGTTCGCGACTGCAATCCTCCGGCGGCGTTGTTTGAAAGACCGTCGCCGCCACACCCGAGGCTCAAGCCCTACTCACCCAGCCTCTTCAAAGCCCGAATCGCCTCCAGGGCCCGCTCCGATCCGCCCAGGCTCGCCACGGCTTCCTTGGCGGCGAGCAGGTCCTCGATCGAGACGGCTCCGATCCCGACGGCCTTCTTGGCAGCAACCTTCGGCGTCCCGGAGGCGGCAGCACCCTCACCGCCCTTCTTCCGACGATTCCTGAGCGGCCGGAAGCCCATGCTCTTGAGCACGAAGCTGACCTGTGCCGCCGCGACCTTGATCCCCCTGCCGCCAAGCTCCGCCACGATGACGCTCGGCCGCGGCTTGGTGCCCTTGGCCTTCATGGCGGCGGCGACCTTCCGGATCTCGTCGCTCTTGTTCACGTCCTTGGCAGCAGGCTTCTTCGAGGGCTTGGCGGCCTTCTTGGCGGCAGGCTTGGGGGCCTGCTTCTTCGTGACCGGCTTCTTGGTGGGCTCGGTGGCAGGGGCTGCGTCGGTCGGCTGCGTCGGGGAGTCGGCGGTCATAAAGAGGTTCCAGGCTGCAAAGCGTCGGGTACGGATAGGGGACAGCGTAGTTTCGGGAAGGGGGGGAACGGAACAAGCCTAGCCGCGGCTCAGTGCTGCTTCGCTCACCGCTATCACTAGCGCCGCCAAGGGCTCCGGATCGGCCAGCCGGTGATCGCTCCCCACCTCCACGAGCGCACTCTCCGGCAGCCCGCTCGCCCGCACCAGCTCCAGCGACTCCTTGAACGGAATCACGTCGTCGCCCCGGGAGTGGAGGATCGTCGTGCCGGGCTTCACGGTCTTGGCCGAGCCCCACTTTTTCCACGCCGGGCAGATTAAGACCAGCCGCGCGGAGTCGTTCCGGATGTTCATCGCCACGGCTCCACCCCGGCTCGACCCCACCACGACGACTGGCCGGTGCTCGTCGAAGGCAGCCTGGGCCGTCGCCAGTGCTCGCTCGAAGTCGTCATGGTCCAGTGCGGGCTCGATGACCTCGTGGCCGCGGCTCCGTAGAGACGTCGGCTTCACGCCCCCGACCACCGAGTTCCAGCCGTGGAGGTAGAGAATCTTCATGATGACCGGTCGCGGAGAAGTGTCTTTATCTGGTCGATCCGCAGGGGCGGAGATACCCGATGGATCATTGCGTGGCAGTTCGGGCACACGGGGACGAGATCTCGAACGGGATCGACCTCGCGTTCGCCCTGCAACTCACTGACAGGCACGAGGTGGTGCACGTGGATGAAGCGTGCGCCGATCTCCCCGTATACCAGCCGGAAATTGAAGCCGCAGGCAGCGCAGTCGAGCCCGTGGTGGTCGATGCAGGCATCCCTTGCCTGCCTGCTCCGCTCGGCAGCATCCACATAGATTTGCTTGCGTCGACCTTCCGGGTATCGCTCAGGGGCTTCCAGCTGCTCGGTGATGGTGATTTCATCACCTGCATCAGTCAGGTCGGTCGCGTACCAGTCGTCACCCACCCGCATGAGGCCGCGATCTATAAGGACAGGAGTGAAGCCGCCTATAACGGGTGGGCCGTGTCCTCCTTCGTCCTTGCGAGCGTCCGACCACTGCATAGGGAATGTCTTCAGCGCGTAGCCTTCGTCAGCTACGAGTCGGACATGCTCCAGCGACTGTGGATAGCCTGCTGTGCGTCGCCCTGTGTCCTTGACTCGCCACTTCTCGGAGAGGACCAGCACGCGCCGACCGTTCGTGTTGACGTCCCAGGCTCCGAAGACGACGAACCTTTCCGCATGGTTCACGAATGACCAGCTCCACTGCCAGTTGCGGCAAGTGGCCCCGACCGACTCGATGAACTCCCGTCGGGACTGCTTCGGCTTGGGCATGTCGCTCTCCGGTGCCGCCTATCGATGCCGCCGTCTTGATCCCCGTCCCTACCCCGCCATGACGGCGTACGCACTCCGCGCCACCAAAGCTGCGCACGCCAGCGTCCCGACGATCCCCAGCCCCGCGACCACCACCACGACCAGGCACCCACGCGTCGTCCGGTTGTAGACCCGGTTGTAGGCCGCCCTCTTCGGGTTCGTGACCCAGCCCCAGCCGCGCGGTGCCTTCAGGCCGAGCCGCTGCCGGACGGCCCGCTTCAGGCTCGTCCTAGCGGAGAGCCGTTTCTTAAGCGAAGGCATGCGGAAGCCGATTCGGACCATGGGAAGCCTACTTGCTGCTTTCGAGGTCAAGGATCTTCATGAGGGACTGGCCAAGGGCTCAATGCACTCCGGGCCGTCATGCTTCGGGCTGTTCACGAACGTACTCACCGGGAACGCCTCCAGCTCTCCGGCATCGTAGGGTTTCATGAGCGGCCCGAGGACCTCCAGGGAGCGCTCCGCGGGGTCGAGCCAGAGCCGGTACTTCTCCCGCGGCACGATCACCGGCATGCGTTCGTGGATGGCCCGCATGAGGGCGTTCGCGTCCGTCGTCAGCACCGTGCACGACTCGATCGCCTCTGCTCCCTTCCCCCAACGCTCCCACAGCCCGGCCATCCCGAAGGGGGCTCCGTCCTTCATCCGCACGTAGTAGGGCTGCTTCCGGTCGTCCGTCTGCTGCCACTCGTAGAACCCGTCGGCGACCAGGAGGCACCGCTGGCACTTGAAGGCGTGAAGAAACGATGGCTTCTCGGCCACGGTCTCGGAGCGGGCGTTCGCGAGCCGGTTGCCGATGGAGGGATCTGGGGCCCATGACGGCACAAGCCCCCAACGGAGCATGACCAGTTCCCGGGCGTGCGTGCCGGGCTTCTGCCTGACAACGGCGACGAGCTGCGAGGGGGCGATGTTGAACCGCAGCCGGGTCTGGGAGAACTCGGGCACGCCGAAGGCCGCCGAGATGACGTCGGGCCGGGAGTGGAGGGTGTATCGGCCGCACATGGAGGGTTGGCTCGCGGGAGGGCTGGCTATAGGCATTTTCGGAAGCGTTAGCAGGCCGTGGCCAAAGTCGGCTTCACAGGCTCTGGGCGGGCGCTAAACTGCTGCCATCGGCTTCGACTTGATCGGAGAGAGACCCAGGAGGGGACATGGCACTCGGGAAGCGACGTCGGGAGCGGCAACTGGAGGCCTTCGTCGTTGCCTCCGACCTGCCGAAGTCCCCCGGCCATCCGTTCTACACGGCACTGAATCGGCTTCTGGCGGAGAACGGCTTCGACCCGCTGGTCGAGAAACTCTGTGCCCCCTACTACGCCGAAACGATGGGGCGACCTGGCGTGCCGCCAGGC
>JBIKNV010000037.1:0-12230 GCA_044358475.1 Pirellulales bacterium
AGTAGTTCTTGTGGACGCTCGGGTTGCTCTTCTCGCAGCCGAGCACGAGGCTCGGCACCTTCGTGCCGCGGCCGTAGGTCTGGGCGAGGTGCTGGTCGAAGCTCGTGCCGGAGCGGATCTCGCCACCGGAGGCCAGCGGGGCGCCCGAAAGCAGGTTGCCGGTCTGCGAGGAGTGGATGTTTCCCTTGCGGGCCTGCTCGTTGTAGAGGCCCCTCACGAAGAGCAGCTTCTCACGGAAGTCGGCCACCGGCTCGAGCACCTTGCCGAGCTCCATCTCCCGCCCCGAGCCTTTGGCCCACCACTCCTTCGAATGAAACCCGTTGCCGGCGAAGAGCACCGCCAGCCGCAGCGGGGGCGCGGCGGCCGCAGCACCGGCCACGGCCGGCTCGCCGGCGGCGGTGAGCGACTCCATCCACGGCAAGGCCATCGACACTCCGAGGCCGCGGAGCATCGTGCGGCGGGAGAGCTTGTAAGTCGTCATGCGAGGGCTCCTTTCGGTGGCAACGCACCAACCATCATCACGTGGCATCGTCGGCCGCATCGCGGCCGCGGATCGAGAGAAACTGCGGGCTTGTCACGATCGCCTCGATGGCGACCGAAATCCTGTACTCGGAGGCGGCCAGCCGGGCCGCCATCTCGTCGAGCAGCGGCTGGTCGGAGAGCTGCACGCCGCGGCCGAGGGCATAGCCCAGCAGCTTGCGGCAGAAGACCCGCACGAACTGCTCGCGACGGGGCCCGAGCAGATACGCCCGCACGCTCTCCTGACCGTCGAGCGTGACGCCGTCGGGCAGCACGGCCTTCGTGTCGAGCGGCTTGCCGGAGGCGTCGGCGGTGCGGAGCCGGCCGATGGCGTCGAACTCCTCGAGCGCGAATCCGAAGGGATCGATTCGCCGGTGGCACTTCGCGCAGGCCGCATTCTCCGAGTGCATCGCGATCAATTGCCGCTCGCTCAATCCCGTGGGCACGGTCTCGGCCAAAAGCGGCACATCCTTCGGCGGCTTGGGAAGCTTCTCGCCGAGGATCGTCTCGTAGAGCCAGTTGCCCCGGAGGATCGGGCTCGTGCGGGAGGCGCCGGCCTGCGTGGAGAGCGTCGTGGCCAGGCAGAGGATGCTGCCGCGGCCGTGCTCCCGCATGCCCTCCACCCTCCGCCAGTCGTCGCCCGTCACGCCCTCTATTGCGTAGTGCTTCGCCAGCCGCTCGTTCAGGAACGTGTGGTCGGCATCGACGAGCGCGAGGATCGAACGGTCGTTCCGGAAAAAGTCGTCGAGGAAGAGCACCGTCTCCTCCTCCATGTCGGCCCGCAGATCGGCGAACGTGGGGAAGAGCTCGGCGTTTTTCTCGTCGAGCGATGAGAAGCCGTGGACGTGGAGCCACTGCGTACCAAACTCCTCGGCCAACCGCCGCGATGCCGGGGCGGCGAGCATCCGCCGCACCTGGGACTTCAAGACCTCAGGCTCGTGCAGCCGGCCGCTCTCGGCCGCCGCGAGCAACTCCGCGTCGGGCATGGACGACCAGAGGAAGTAGGAGAGCCGCGTGGCCAGCTCATAGTCGGACACCGGCTTGGGATCAGCGCCCGGCCCGGCCGTCTCGATCTTGTAGAGGAAGTCGGCCGACACGAGCACGTGGGCGAGCACCGCGCGGATCGCCTCCTCGTGGGGCACCTCCTTCTTCCGCAGCGTGTCGTAGAGGGAGCGCAGCCGCGCCTCCTCTCGGGGCACGAGCGGCCGGCGGAACGCCCGACCGGCGAACGCCACGACGGCATCGACGTGCCGGGGCTCGGCCTCGACGAGACGCCGGGTGAAGTCCTCGGCCCGGGCGGCGATCACCGGGATCATCGGCTTGAAGGCAGCCACGAGATCGGGCCGGTCCTGCGAGGCGTAGCCCTGCAATTGCTCAAACGCATCCTGGAGTTCCTCAGGTTCCCGGGCAACGAAGAGCAACTCATCCCAGAGCCGGTCGAGCTCGGCGGCCTCGGCGTCGTCGAGCAGGAGCCGCCGCAGATGGTCGTCCTCGCGGAAATAGAGATTGAGCGGGATCACCTCGTCGACCGGCACGATCCGGCCGTAGCACAACGCCTTGGGGAACACCCCGCGAAATAGATCGATCCCGCGGGTGAACCGCTCCCAGGCCGGCGAGGCTTCCGCGGCCATGATCAACGCCGCGGCGGAGAGCGCCGTCCCGGGTGCCGGACCGACGCCCACGAAGGGCTGGATGCTCGCCTGCGGCCCGGCGCCCGGGGCCACCGCGGCGGTGGTGACGAATTCACAGCCGTCGGCGAAGTCCCTCGGGAGCGTGATCGTGAACGCCTGCGGCGGCCGGAAGCAGAGGTCCGCGCTCGCGACTGTACCGGCGGAAGGAACGGCGGGATGCCGGCCGAAGAGGGCGGGGTCGAGACCGACGGTCGCGGTGTCGGGATCCACCTGCACCTCGCCCGCCTGCACGACGTCGTGGATCAGCCTCCCGAGCAGCGGGCCGCTGGGCGCCCGCAGCATCCGCGCGAGCGCCGCGTCGGGCGATGCATCGGTGGGGTCGGCGGGCGGTGCTGCGACGAGCGTGGCGATCCGGCCGGCAGACGCCGCCCGATCGCCATCGGCCGTGGACACAAGCCAGCGGGCGAGCGCCGAATCGACCGGGATCACCGAATCACTGCCCGGCGCGTCGGGCTCGCTGCCGAAGTGCCAGACGTTGGCTCGGCCGTGCGCGTCGGGATGCGGATTGGCAGCGAGAATGTCGGCGGAGCAGTCAGCGGCCAGATCCCAGGGGCGTGTTTTGTCGGCGGACCCGTCGCCCGTGGCGGTGATCTTCAGCTCGATGAGCGTGGAGTCGCAGGAGTTGTCACCCGCGCGGGAGCCGATCGCCAGCGTGATCATGTCGCCCTCGCGGACCGCGACGGAGTCAAACAGCCCGATGGGCAGCCGTTCCTTGCTCTTCTCGAACTCCGCGGTGGCGAGCGACTGGCGCGACCGGCCGCGGCGCACCTCGAGGTGCCAGACGATGCCCTGACCGCAGACCGGATGCGCCGACCTCACGGCCGCCTCGATCCGCACGGGGCCCGCGATCGGACTTCGCCAGGCCACGACCACGCGCCGGTCCTTCCCTGGATGGACAACGATCGCCCGGGGGGGCATCGTCTGCGGAATCTGTACTTCCTGATCAGCGGAGGCATTGGCAAGCACGCTGAGATCCTGCGGCCCCTTCCAGCCGCTGATGGAGTCCCAGCCGCCCCCCTTGGTGAGTTTGTCGGTGAGCAGCGTGTCGAGGGCCGCGGGCTCCGTCCCCAGGCCCACGAGCGCGAACCAGTTCGCGAGCAGCCGGGCATCGACGCCGTGCTTGGCGGCGAGCGTCGCAGTGGTCTCGGGGAAGCTCGCGTGTGGGCCCGCCGCCTGCGCCTCGTCGGCCGCCGCGAGGGCGGCCGCGGCCGTCGCGGCGAGCTTCGTCTGCCACGCCACGAGCGCCGCCGCACTGGCCCGCACGTGGACGAGCGGCACATCGACGCGGCCGGACGCCACGAGACGAGGCGCCCGGAAGACCGCCACGTCGTCGGCCGCGCCGTCGCCGGCGTCGCCGGCTGCGAGGTGCAGCGTGACCGTGGGCGACGTGTCGCCCGGGGCGGGCGGCGGGATCTTGACGCGAAACTCCTGCTCCCGCACGAGCGGTGACTTCTCCTCCTGCCACCTCGTCGGCCCGTCTAGCCGGCCCAGGTGCCGGCTGATGTTTCCCACCGCGTTGAACTTCCAGAGTGCGTTCTGCCAGCCGCCGATCTCGGTGGCGAGCCGCTTCGCGTCGCCCAGCGCAGCCGATCGCCACAGGCCGCGGACGTGCTCGAGAAGCGGCGAGGCCGGGTCGGTCACGGAGAGCATCTGCCAGACTGCGGCGAGGTATTTGGGCGACAGGCCACGGTCGCGGGCGAGCGCGGCGATCACCGGCGGGCCGACGGCGGGATGGTCGCGGAGCTCGAGCGTAGCGGCCACGTAGGACTCAACGGGCAGGAACCCCTCCGTGCCCATGTCGAGCTGGATGCCCTGCTTGACGGTCGACTGTTCCTGGGCCGCCTGGGTGTCGAGCGGCTGCGTGTGCCGCGCATAAAAGGTCTTCACGCGGGCGATCCAGTCGTCGGCGAAGTCGCGGCGGGAATCGCCGGCGGAAAAGGCGACACCATCCGGCAGGAGTACGGCATGGGCCGCGATTCCCTTGGCCGCATCGAGATACTTCGCGGCCAGGCTCGGCGACATCGCGAGCGACTGGCCGGTGTTCGTGAACCCCTCGCCGGCGCCGCCGTCGGCAGGAAACTCCTTGGCCGGATCGAGCCCATCGACGCCCGTCAGGTCACGAATCGTGTGCGTGTACTCGGCGTTGTTGAGCCGGCGAAGAACGACGCGACCAGGGTCGCCGGCATGGGCCCGGGCCTCGGCCAAGAGAAACGCCTGCAGCCAGTCGGCCAGCACACGCCGCTCCTCGTCCGTCGGCTGGTCGGACTCCGGCGGCGGCATCTGGCCGCTGGTCACCATGTCTTCGACCCGCTGCAGGAGTTTGGCGTGCTTGCCCAGCGTGGCGGCGTCGTGGGTGAACGAGAGGTTCACCTCCCCCTCGGCCGCATCGCCCGAGTGGCAGTCGAGGCAGTAACGGGCCAGGATCGGCTTGGCTGCCGCAAAGTCCTTGCCAACGGCCAAGGACGGCGCCGTGCCGCCTGCCAGCAGCCAGCCGACGAGGGCGAGGCAGACCACGACGGTCGTGCCGCCGGGGTGTTTCCTTCGGGAATCCGTCAGAAGATCATCGGTCCAGAAGATCATTGGCCGAACTCTCTCGCTTTCGCTCGCAAAGTATATCGGCATCCGATCTACTTGTCGACAGTTTTCTGGCGGTGCGGCAGAGGGCCGCAACGAGCATGCAATCGGCAGGCGACAGCCTACGTCATGAACATCCGGACGGTGGCGCGGATGTGGATACCGGCCGCGATTTCCGTGAGCGGGGCGAACGTGGCCATGTCGTCGAGATTCGCGGAGGCCGCGGCCGCATAGTCGTCGTCGGCCGTCTCGGTCACCTCGAGCAGAATCGCCTGTGCATCGAGATAGGTGACCCTCATGAGCCGCAACGCGGCGCCGGTGATCATCGAGGCCACGCCATACTGATGAGCCGCAAAGGCGTCGTGCTCACCGAGCCCGAAGCCGGCGAAGGCAACGGCCTGCGCCACGGGGTAGGTGCCCGGCGTCGCTCCGTCGCGGATCGCCGTCAGAAAGCCCGCCATCGTGGCCCCCGGACGGACGTGCTCGCAGAGTTCGGCCAGCTTGCGGCCCATCCGCGTCGTCATCGTGCGGATCTCCTCGTTGAGCTTGCGGCTGAGCACGGCGTGGTCGATGGCGATGATCCGCGACTGGTCGGCAGCGATGGCCGCCCGGTGGGCATGCACCAATGCGATCCCGTCAGCCGTGGCCGCCTGCCGCACGGCGGTCCGCACAAACTGTTCGAGCGTCGCAGCGTCATGCACGAGTCCCTGCTGGACGGCCGACTCGAGCCCGGCGGAAAAGGAGAACGCCCCGACGGGTAGCACCGAGTCGCCAAACTGCAGCACCCGCAGCAGTTCCGTGATCGACGGCGGCGGAGACGGAGTGGCCGCCATCAGTGGTGGTGATGATGCCCGTGGGCATGGTCATGAGCGTGACCGTGATCATGGCCGGGCACGTGCGAGTGGGGCGTGGCGTCGGCACCGCCAAAAAGCCGCCGGGCCTCATGTGGCAACAGATACGGAATCACCTCGGTGCCGGGCTGGAACCCGTAGGTGATGCCTTCAAAGGCATGGGTTTTCATGACGGAGGCCATCACCTTGCGATCGACCGTCAGCGGCACGTAGACGGTGGTCCCCTTCACGACGGCTGGCCAGTGCTGGTTGCCGAGGGCATGGCCGAGTTCGAAACAGGTGCGGACGATCGCGTCGGGTGCAGCCCCCAGGAGGCCGTCGAGTTGTATGACGAGCACGTCGGAGAGATCGATGTGGGCGAGCACGGCCGTCTTGGTGGCTTCGTCCCAGGCCAGCACATCGCCGTGGTGGAGGTGGCTGGCCCGATCAAGGGCCAACGCAAGCTCCACCCCCGCATCGGTCGTCTTGCGAAACCGGTTCTTCTGTGCCTGCCACTGATCGAGACGAAGGTAGTCGATCGTCGCGGCGGCGAGCTTAGGCTGCCACGCGTCGTCGGTCATGTTGCCGAGCACGTGGTTGATGATCGTCGGCTTGACGTCAGCGGGCGGATCAGTGGGCGAGCGGTGCATGGGAACAATCAGGGTGTGGAGGGAAAGCCTTTGGTATAATCGTGCGTCGGGGCGCGGGCAAACGGCCGGCGGCTCGATCGCACAAGAGTTGAACGCATGACGCATTCGGACGGCTTGCTCAATGACGACCGGGCTGTTCATCTTCAGGAAGCCGTCACGATCTGGCTGCGTGGCCTCGGGCAGGTCATGTTCCAGCGGCATGCCGGCACAGGGCTGCTTTTCCTGGTCGGCATGGCGCTCGGCTCGCCATGGCTTGCAGCCGGGGCGGCGGTCGGCGGGGCGATCGGTCCGCTGGTGGCCTGGCTGCTCCGTCGCGACCGGGCCGCGATTGCCGACGGGCTCTACGGCTACAACTCGGCGCTCGTCGGGGCCGCAGCCGGTTTCTTTCTGCCGCCGAACATCATGACGCTTGCCTTGGCGGCCGGTGGCGCGGCTCTTGCCGTGCCGGTGACCGGTGTTCTCCGCCGGCTCCCCTTCCCCGCCTACACGACGGCGTTTGTCATCGTGGTGTGGGGTATGATGACGCTCGCGGGCGACTTTGGCGACCGTCTGCCGGCGACGGCTGCCGCGGAGACGGTGGCGCGGCCCGGCTGGGTGGGGCTCGCAGAGAAAGTGTTTTCCGGCCTGGCCGAGGTGATGTTTTCTGCCAACGCAGCGAGTGGCGCATGTTTTCTCGCCGGCATCGCCTGGAGCGCGTGGCGGCATGCGGTCGTGGCGGTTGTCGGTGCTCTCCTGGGCACGTGTCTGGCGATCTACCATGGCGACCCGGCCGGTCAGCTGGCCCTCGGCATCTACGGCTATAACGCGGCGCTGGCGGCCATGGCAGCCTGGCTGGCCCGGTCGTCGCTGGTGCCTGCGGCGTTGGCGGCGTTTGTGAGCGTTCCGCTCACCGAATTTTTTCCGAGCAGTTTTGGCGTGCCGGCATTGACGGCACCCTTTATCATGGCGGCGTGGATCGTGCTGCTGCTGATGCGGCTGGACCGATCCCTCTCCACTTCCGAGGATCCCGAGCGATGCACCTGACGCCCCGCGAGATGGAAAAAGTGATGGTCTATGCGATGGCGGAGGTGGCGCTGAAACGCAAGGCCAAAGGGATCAAGCTCAACCATCCCGAGGCAATGTCGATCATCTGCGCCACCGCGATGGACGGGGCCCGCGAGGGCAAGACCGTGGAGGAGGTGATGAAGATCGCCTCCGACGCGCTCACCAAGGCCGATGTCATGGAAGGCGTGGCCGACATGATCCCGTTCGTACAACTGGAGGCGGTGTTTACCGACGGCAGCCGCCTCGTCACCGTCCACCAGCCGATTCGCTGACACCCGAGCACCCAATCCGAGGAGCGTTTCCATGGCCAAAAAATCCTCCGCCGCCTGGCAGCGACACAAACACGCGGCTCCGCACGCCGAGGGCCTCCACGACGTGGCCGTCGGCGGCGTGATCCTCGCCGAGGGCGACATTGAGATGAATGTCGGCCGGCCGACCGTCACGCTCAAGGTTCGCAACACCGGCGACCGCCCGGTGCAGGTCGGTTCCCACTACCACTTCTTCGAGGTCAACCGCGAGCTGGCATTCGACCGGGCCGCCGCCTTCGGGATGCGGCTCGACATTCCGGCCACGACCGCCATCCGCTTCGAGCCGGGTGACGAAAAGCAGGTGACGCTCGTGCCCTTCGCCGGCAAGCGCTACGCCCACGGCTTTGCCAACCTCGTCGACGGCTGGGTGGGCACCGGCCCGACCCCCGACTACCGCCCCAACTTCACCGTCGCCGTCAAGAAAGCCGCCGAACTCGGCTTCAAGTCGCTCCCACCGGAAAAGAAGTAGCACTCATGTCGAAAATTTCCCGCAAGCAGTATGTCGACCTCTTCGGGCCCACCGTCGGCGACAAGATCCGGCTTGGTGACACCGACCTGGTGATCGAAATCGAGCGGGATCTTCGCGTGTATGGCGATGAGGCCGTGTATGGCGGCGGCAAGACGCTGCGAGACGGCATGGGGAGCGACAGCCAACTGACGAGCCACGGCGGGGCGCTCGACCTCGTCATCACCAATGCCACGATCGTCGACCCGACGATCGGCGTGGTGAAGGCCGACGTGGGCGTGAAGGACGGCAAGATCGTCGGCATCGGGAAGGCGGGCAACCCGAGCACGATGGAAGGTGTGTCGCCCGGCCTCGCCGTCGGCCCGGCCACCGACGCGATCTCCGCCGAGCACCTGATCCTGACGCCAGCCGGGATGGATGCCCATGTGCATTACATCTGTCCGCAGCAGGTGTATGCCGCGCTCTCCAATGGCATCACGACGTTTTGGGGCGGCGGCGTCGGGCCGACCGACGGCACCAATGGCACGACGATCACCTCCGGGCCGTGGAACCTGGAGATGATGTTCAAGGCGATCGAGGGGCTACCGATCAACTTTGGCCTGCTCGGCAAGGGCAACTCTTCGGGCGCGGCGCCGATGGTGGAGCAGGTGCTGGCCGGGGCGGCCGGCTTCAAGATCCACGAAGACTGGGGCTCAACGCCGGCGGCGATTCGCGCCTGCCTGGCGGTGGCAGACGACTATGACGTGCAGGTGAGCATCCACACCGACACGCTCAACGAAAGCGGCTTCGTCGAAGACACGCTGGCCGCCATCGACGGCCGCACGATCCATACGTTTCACTCCGAGGGGGCCGGCGGCGGCCATGCGCCCGACATCATCAAGGTGACCGGCGAGCCGAATGTGCTGCCGAGTTCGACGAATCCGACGCTGCCCTACGGCGTCAACAGCGTGGCCGAACTGTTCGACATGATCATGGTCTGCCACAACCTGAATCCCCGGATTCCTTCCGACGTGGCGTTCGCCGAGAGCCGCGTGCGGGCCGAGACGATCGCCGCCGAAGGCGTGCTCCACGACATGGGGCTGATCTCGATTATCTCCAGCGACTCGCAAGCCATGGGCCGCGTCGGCGAGAGTTTTCTGCGGGCCATCCAGACTGCCGACCACATGAAGAAGGTCCGTGGGTCGCTGCCGCAGGACGCTCCAGGCAACGACAACTTCCGAGTGCTGCGGTTCGTGGCGAAGGTGACGATCAACCCCGCGATCACGCAGGGCATCGCGCATGTGCTCGGCTCGATCGCACCGGGCAAGATGGCCGACCTCGTGCTCTGGGAGCCTGCCTTCTTCGGGGCGAAGCCGAAACTCGTGATCAAGGGGGGCATGATCAACTGGGCGACCATGGGCGACCCCAATGCCTCGCTCCCCACA
This sequence comes from Pirellulales bacterium, assembly GCA_044358475.1. Lineage (GTDB taxonomy): Bacteria > Planctomycetota > Planctomycetia > Pirellulales > UBA1268 > CACORA01. Next base: position 9,507 of record JBIKNV010000037.1, read on the forward strand.
CCGCAGCCGATGTTCTACCGACCTATGTTCGGGGCGTTTGGCGCGGCGCTGCCCGACACGTGCATCACATTCATCTCGCAGGCAGCCCACGAGCGGGGCTTGGCCGAACGTCTCGGGCTGCGACGAAAGGTGATGCCCGTCCGCGGCACCCGCACGCTCACCAAGCGGGACATGGTCCGCAACGATACGCTCGCGAAGATCGAGGTCGATCCGCAGACGTTCGCGGTGAAGGTCGACGGCACGCACGCCACGGCGCCGCCGGCCAAATCGCTGGCGCTCAACCAGCTCTATTTCTTCAGTTAGCGTCCGTCTGGTTTCACTCGGTTCCGTCCTTTTCGAGAGCGACTCATGCTTGCCGAGATCGGTGCCCCGCAGGTGGCTGCCCTCTGTGCGACCGCGTTTTCCGTCGGGGTGATCCACACGATTCTCGGCCCCGATCATTACATCCCATTCATCGCCATGGCGCGGGCCGGCGGCTGGTCAACGCCGCGGACGCTCGGCGTGACAGCGGCGTGCGGCCTCGGGCACGTGGCCGGCTCCGTGGTGATCGGCCTGGTGGGCCTCGCCCTCGGCATCGCCGTGATGCAACTGGAGGGGCTGGAGGCCCTGCGCGGCGATACGGCCGCCTGGCTCCTCATCGGCTTTGGCCTCGCCTACTTCACGTGGGGGATGATGCGGGCCTTGCGCGCCGCCGGGGGCGGGCATTCGCATGTGCATGTCCATGCTGATGGCACCGTGCATGCCCACGAGCACACCCACGAAGCCGACCACATGCATGTGCATCAGGTGTCTCATCAGGCGGCCATCCCGAGTGAAGCGGGCCATGCCGCTCAGGCGTCCAGCGTGTGGGTGCCGTGGGCGCTTTATCTCATGTTCGTCTTCGGGCCGTGTGAGCCGTTGATCCCACTGCTGATGTATCCGGCCGCGAAGGCGAGCCCGTGGGCAGTGGCGCTCGTGGTGGTGGCCTTCACCGTCGCCACGGTGGGCACGATGCTGGCGGCGGTGCTCGTCGTTCGCTCGGGCGTGGCGTTCGTGCGACTGCCGCAGTTCGACCGGTTCAGCCACGCCTTCGCGGGGCTCGCGGTGCTGGTCTGCGGCATGCTTGTAAAGTTCGGACTGTAGTTCGAGCGGAAGGTCAGGCGGAAGACGGCATGCGACTGCTCAGTTGGAACATCCACAAGGGCATCGGCGGCCGCGATCGTCGCTACTCGCTCGCGCGAATCATCGACACGATCGAGTCGGAAAATCCTGATCTGATCTGCCTCCAGGAAGTCGACCGCCTCGTCCGCCGCAGTCACTTCGACGACCAGCCCCGGCTGCTCGCCCGCTACTTCCGCTGCCACTCCGTGTTTCAGTCGAACGTGCAGGTGGGCGAGGGCGCGTATGGCAATCTCGTCCTCTCCCGCTGGCCGGTGGTCAGCCGCCACAGGATTTCACTTCGCCAGGGTAGCCGCAAGCCCCGCGGAGCCCAACTGCTCGTGGTCGATTCACCCGAGGGATCGCTCCACCTCGTGCATGCCCACCTCGGGCTTGCGGAACGGGAGAGGCAGTGGCAGATGGAGCGAATTGTCGGCCATGCGCTTTTTCGGTCGGCCGACAGCTTACCCACACTGATGGTAGGCGATTTCAACGACTGGCGGGACACGCTTTGGCGTGAGCGGCTGGCGCCGCACGGCTTCGCGCAACTGACGCATCCCGTCAACCGGTTTCGCACGTTTCCGGCGTGGCTGGCGGTGGGAGCTCTCGACAAGGCGTTTGCCCGTGGCCCGATCGAGGTGCGGCAGGCCCGCGTCGTGAAGACGAGCCTCTCGAAGGTGGCGAGCGATCACCTGCCCGTCGTGGTTGATTTTCACTTGCTGTAGCGCGGCGCTCTCCATCCTAACCGCGCTTTGCTTGCCGGCCTCCGGCCCATGCGTCGTACGTTGGCCAACTGATCAACGACAGGCATGCTGGTCAATCATGAGGTGGCGAGCGCCTCGTGGGCTGCGGTGATCGTGGCCTCGATGTCGGCATCGGTGTGGGCACTGGAGAAAAACAGCGCCTCATACTGGCTGCACGGCAGATAGATGCCGCGATCGATCATCGCCCAGAAAAACCGGCCGTAGCGAGCGGTGTCAGACAGCGAGGCCGTTTTCCAGCCGGTGACGGGCACCGACTCCGACCCCCGCTGGAAGAACACCGTCATCATGCTCCCCACCCGCGCGATCCATACCGGCACGCCGGCCGCTGCGGCCGCAGCGCGAAAACCGGCCTCGAGTCGGGCACCATATCTCTCGAGCTGGGCATAGGGCGATTGATCGCGGAGCTCTTCCAGTGTGGCGGTGCCGGCCGCCACGGCCAGTGGATTGCCGGCGAGCGTGCCCGCCTGAAACACCTTGCCGGCGGGCAGCACATGGTTCATCACGTCGGCCCGCCCGCCGTAGGCCGCCAGCGGCAGGCCGCCGCCGACGATCTTCCCGAGCGTGGTGAGGTCGGGCGTGACGCCGAGCAGCTCCTGCGCACCGCCGAGGGCGAGCCGAAAGCCGGTCATGACCTCGTCGAAGACGAGCAGTGCGCCATGCTGAGCCGTTAGGCGGCGGGCGGTCTCCAGAAACTCGCGAGTCGGCACGACAAGGCCCATGTTGCCGACGACCGGTTCCAGAAGCACCGCGGCGATCTTGCTGCCCCGCGTCGCGAACAACTCTTCCAACTCTTGTGGCTCGTTGTATTCGAGAACGACCGTAT
>JBIKNV010000364.1:0-3573 GCA_044358475.1 Pirellulales bacterium
ATCCGCGAGCACATCGAGTATGAGCATAAGCGCGGGCCGTGGGGCCTCGTCACCAGGCTGCTCTTCTCCTGGCCCAACCTGCAGATGATGTTTGCCTACCGGGCCTGGATCACCCGCCGCTGCCTGCGGAGTGTCGCTGCTTCTACGGATTCGAGCCCTCGATCGTGAAGGGCTTGGTCGTCGACGATGCCGGCGCGGCCTCCCTCGGGCCGCAGTGACCGCACGCTTTCCATCTGGTCCATCAGATCGAGATCTGTTCGCCGATCTCGATCACCCGCTCTGGCGGCACATGGTAGCGGCGCTCCTCCTGAACGGCATTCCGCTTGAGATAGGCGAAGATCGCTTCTGGGATCTGCGATAGCCGCCCTCCCTCATCGGCGATGATCGTTGAGTGGCCGATGAAGAACGTCGCCGCATCGACGTCGAGAGGGATGTGGTGTTCGCTCGCGAGTTGTCCGAGAAGCGGGACGATGAGCGGCTCTTCCATGTAGCCGAAGCCGAGGGTGATCCTCCAGAAACCATCGTCGAGCTTCTCGACCTTCGCCTGGTCGACCGCTGTTGCCTCCGGCACTGGCAGATCGACAACCGTGAGGAGCACGACCGTTTCCTGGAGGGCGCGCGTGAGTTCGACATGGTGGATGAGGACCGGTGGAACGTGGTCAACGCTCGGTGCGAGAAACACCGCCGACCCCGGCACGCGCGAGGCCACGCGTGTCTTCAGCCGGGGCCATTCCACCTCCCAAGGGCCGAACTGCCGGCTGTAGCGGTCGATGACCGCCGTCCGCCCGTGGCTCCAGATGAGCATCCCCGCGATCAGCGCCGCACCGATGAGCATCGGCACGTAGCCGCCGTCGAAGAACTTGAAGAGGTTGGCGGTGAGGAACGGGATGTCGAGAGCGAGGAAGAAGGCGAGAAGCCCGAGGCTCTGCCACTTACCCCAGCCCCAGGTGTGACGAACGACGAGGTAGTAGAGGATCGACGTCACGGCCATCGTGCCGGTGACGGCGATGCCGTAGGCGGCCGCGAGCTTCACGCTCTCGCGGAAGGTGAGCACGAGCGCCAGGCAGCCGATCGCGAGGAGTGCGTTGACCTCGGGGATATAAATCTGCCCCTCGTTGTTGTAGGCCGTGTGGCGAATCGTCATCCGCGGAAGAAACCCCTGAAGCATCGCCTGCCGCGTCAGCGAGAAGGCCCCGGAGATGAGGGCCTGTGAGGCGATCACGGTCGCCAGGCTGGAGAGGATCACGAGCGCCCAGGTGGCCCCGCCGGGCGGCACCATCCGGAAGAACGGCTCGGCTTGTGCCGACGGGTCGCGGAGGATGAGCGCCCCTTGGCCCAGGTAGGCCAGCACGAGCGCCGGCAGGACGAGCACGCTCCAGGCCAACCGGATCGGCTTCAGCCCAAAATGCCCCATGTCGGCATACAGCGCCTCGCCGCCGGTGACGACCAGGACGACAGACCCGAGGATGAGAATCCCGCGGAGGCCGTGGCGGAGGAAGAACTCCGCGCCCCACCAGGGAGAAAGCGCGGCGAGGACCTCCGGTTCCTGAACGATTTGCCGCAGGCCGAGAACGGCGAGCGTGGTGAACCAGACGAGCATCACTGGCCCGAACAGCCTGCCGACGTTGCCCGTGCCGCGGGACTGGATCGCGAACAATCCGACGAGGATCAGACAGGTGATGGGGACGACAAAACTGGCGAGTGCGGGGCTGGCAACCGCGAGCCCCTCCACGGCCGACAGGACGGAGATCGCAGGCGTGATCACGCCGTCACCGTAGAGAAGCGACGCGCCGACGACTGCCAGGAGCGTCATGCCCGACACGCCGCCGATGCCGTGGGCGGAGTGCCGATAGCGTTCTGGGACGAGGGCCAGCAGCGCCAGGATGCCCCCTTCCCCGTCGTGGTCGGCCCGCATCACGAAGACGACATACTTCACCGTGACCACGAGCACGAGCGCCCAAAACATGAGCGAGAGAATGCCGAACAGGTCGGTTCGGTCGACCGCAGCGCCGTGCGCGGCGGCGACATGAAGGCATTCCTTGAGCGTGTAGAGCGGGCTCGTGCCGATGTCACCGAAGACGACGCCGAGCGACAGGAACGCCAGACGCAGGAGGTCGGCCGTGCCGGTTGGCTTGCTCGTTCCCGGCCGGTGACTTTGCTCCATTCGAGAACGCTCCTTGGCCAGAAGGATAGGACGGTCAACGGCACTTCGGCAACCGGCTGGCGATCGAGGCAGGCTTGTGGCGGCGCCAGTAGTTGGCCAGCAGCGACCCGGAGATGTTCATCCAGGGGATAAAGACCGCCGCCGCGAGTCCCACCGTGTCGATCTTGCCCATCTCGTTGGCCAGGCCCGACGCCATGCCGCCGTTCTGGATGCCCACCTCCATCGCGATCGTCCGCGACGACCGCTCGTCCACCCGCGAGAGCTTGCAGAGCGCGTAGCCGAGCGCGAGGCCGATCACGTTGTGGAGCACCGACGCGATGAAGAGTTCCACACCGAGATCCATCAGCTGTCCTCTGCCTTTCGCGATCGTGATCAGCGTGACAAACAGGATCCCGAACATGGCCGCCGCCGGCATCCAGCGATCGACGCCCGGCCAGAGTCGCCAGAGGGCGTGGTAGCCGATGCCCACGAGCACCGCGCCGGCACAGTAGATCGCCAGCAGCGCGGGCCGCGTCGGCTCGCCGCCTGCGGTGAGCGGCAGCGACCAGAGCCCAGCGAGCCACGTGCCGACGGCCGCCGCAATCGCGAGGAGGCAGGCGGCTGTCAGCGTTTGCCGCCGGCCGGCTGGGGCGTGCCGGAGCCAGTCGTGGAGCAACGCTGCCCCAACCGGCACGATCACGATCTTGATGATGTCCATCATCATTCCGAACACGTCGATCGCGGTCCACTTCCCTGCGAGCATCCACATCCAGAAGGGCGTGGTGAGCGGGGCGGTGACCGTGCCAATCGCGGTGAGCGTGAGGGAGAGCGGCAGGTTGGCCTCGGCGATGTATGACATCACGTTCGACGCCAGGCCGCTGGAGCAGGCGCCGATGAGGACGACCCCGGCGGCGATCTCGGGCGGCATGCCCATCGCCTTCGCGATCCCCCAGCCCACGACCGGCATCACGCTGAACTGGAGTAGGATCCCGATGAACACGGGGTAGCTCATGTTCTTCACCGTCTTGAGTTCGGCAATCGTCATCTGCGTACCCATACCGAACATCACGAGCTGGATCATGGCCGTCAGCAGGTGCTTGTTCTTCATGTCGAGGCCGCCGAGGCTGAGGCACCGCTCCGGGTAGAGCATCCCGAGCACCACCGTCACCAGCACCCAGACCGTGAACTGGTAAGTGACGAGCGCGGGAATCGCGCGGCAGCCGACCGCCGCGGCGACGCTGGCCACGACCGCGGCCGGTTGCCAGATGTCGCCGCGGCCGGCGAACCATCCGGTCGCGGCCACGATGCCGGCGGCAACCGCGACGGCGAGCCCCAGGCGGGAGGCGAGTTTCACGAGGTTGGACACGATGCCTCCGTCGCTGTCTGCGAGGTCGCCGCCGAAAGGCCAGGCCGCTCAGGGTAGCTGGGCG
>JBIKNV010000038.1:0-12203 GCA_044358475.1 Pirellulales bacterium
CGACCGGTGGCGCCTTGCTGAGGTGGCTCGGCGAGGATCAGGCGGCGTATTTCGCAATCTTCGCCGCCTCGAGTCTGCTGCGCGTGGCAACATTGCCGCTCCTGTTTCGGGTTCGGCGTTGATGCCCGCACCGCCCGCGGCCAACAGTCAGCCCGACGGCAGCGACGCCTCGTGCTTGAGGCTGTCGAGAAACGTGCGAGCCCGGCCATACTCACCGGCCGGATACTTCGTGACGTGTTCCTTCAGCGCCTCGGTGAAACTCGACACGGTGCTTTGGATCTCTTGGAACTCACTGAAACTGATGCTCCCGCCGGTCGATGCCCGTTTGGCGAACAGCTTGTCAAGCTCCTCACGGTAGGGTGCGAAGATGTCATCCTGGAGGATCATTGGGTACTCGATATGCCCCGTCACGGGATCGAGTTGGGTCGAAACGAGCCGCGGTGGCGCCCCCATCTTGGCCATCCGGATCGCCTGGTCGTGGGTGATCGCCGGACCGGCCTCGGCGGCACGCGCTTCACTGTTTGTCTTCCGCATCTCAAAATAGGTTTCGGTCCAGCGCATGCGGTTTTGAATCTCGAGCGTCTTCACATCTTCCCAGTTCTTGGCGGCCTCCGAGTTCTTGAGGTTCTCGTAGCCCTGTGCCCGCATCATTTCCGACATGCCATAGGCCGCCCCCTGGCCAGCCGTCGAGGCGTACCCACCACGGTGGTAACCAAAGCCACCCCACTGAGCCGCGGCCGGCACGGCGATGGCTGCCATGATGACGAGCACGACGAGCGTTGCCCCACACAGGCGTGAAAGACGGCCGGTCGAACGGACAGTGAGAGCGAGCGGCAGACGGTGGCGATTCATCGGAACCCTCGACGTGCGCGGTGATTCGGACTGACGCGGAAAGCACGAATTCCTGATGGATTCAGGTCTGCGCGATTCCGAGGCGGGAAAGTATACTTCGGCCGTACGAAATGGGCGACGCCGGATTGACCACGAGAACAATGCGATTTCGTAGTTCCCAAGGAATCTTATCGATGAGTCGTTCGCTGTTGGTTGGACTGGGCCTTGCCATCGCCGCCTGCCAAGCCGTTGGCTGCGGAAAGCCGTCTCGCCCGACCGCCGCGCCGGCGGTTCCCCAAGCGACGTCGGCAGCCCAAGCCGAGCGAACCGTGCCAGAACAACCGACCGCGGCAGACGATGCGACGCAGCCGGCGGCGACATCGCTGGATGACCTGCGCAAGACGCTGACCGCCACCGATGACAGTCGCACGCGGGTGCTGATTCTCGATGAGATCGCCACGTTCGGCTCCAAAGCGAAGGACGCCCTACCGGACGTTCTCGCCATGACCAGCGACCCCGAGTCACGGGTCCGCTGGCACGCCGTCCGCACCATCGGCCTGATTGGCGAGGATGCGATCTCGGCCATCCCGGTGCTCATCAAACTCCTCCAGGACGAAGATCCGATCACTGTGGCCCAGGCGGCCGCAGCGATCCGTCATATCCATGCAGATGATGAGCGGACCGACACCCAGGACCAGGATGCGGCTCTCTATGAAGCGGCCGTGGCACCGCTCGTGGCAACGACGTTGCATCCCGATGCGAGGGCGCGACGCGCGGCGGTGCGAGCCATCCAAACACTCCACGCCGACTCCGAGACCCTCGCAGGGCTTCTGGCGAAGGTGCTGGCTGACAGTGATCCCGCCGTCATCCTTCCCGCGCTCCACACGCTCGCTGATATGGGTGACGATGCCGTGCCGGTGCTGATCGAGGCCCTGAAGGTTCCCGGGGCCCGCTACTGGGCCGCCGTGGCCCTCGCTGAAATCGGCGCTGAAGCGGCACCCGCAGCCGGCCAGCTCACAAAGCTTGCCAAAGAGGGCGAGCCCGAGGAACGAATGCAGGCGATGCTGGCCCTGGCAGCCATTGGACCGCCGGCCGTGTCTGCGACACCGGTGCTCGTGGAGGCTCTTTCTTCAAATGACGGATCGCTGCGGTTTGCCGCCGTGTTCGCCCTCGGCAGTCTGCGGGCCGAAGCAGCTGACGCTGTGCTTCACAAGGCCGCAGCTGATCCTGATGATTTTCTCGCCGAAGTCGCGGCCTGGGCCCTGGCAAAGATCCATCCGGATGACGCCGCGATTCGCGAACAGGCCTTGAAAAAACTCCGCGCCGGCCTGACGAGCGAACTGCCGAAGGTGCGGGCCGCATCGACCTCCGGCCTGTCGGATCTGGCCACACTGGTCGATGCCGCAGAACGGCGGGATCTCGCTGCGGACTTCATCCGGGTGCTCTCCGACCCGGAGCCCTCCGTTGGAGCACGTGGCGGGGCGGCCCTCATCCGCCTGGGGAGCGACGCCGTTGAACCGCTGAGCAGCCAACTGGCCAATCCCGATCTGCGGGAGGCGGCCTTGGAAATCCTCGCGAGCATCGGTGCTGACGCAGCACAAGCTGTCGACCAAATCACTGATACCCTCTCCGATGATGAGGCGTTCGTGCGTGGCGAGGCGGCGATCGCGTTGGCAGCCATCGGCCCCCCGGCGTCGGCCGCGGTGCCTGCCCTTCAGAAAATTCTTGCCGATGACACGGAGGATTCTGGTACTCGCTATTCGGCCGCCTACGCCTTGGGACGGATAGGCTCCGCCGCCGCGCCGGCCATGACCACACTCCGTACCCTGTCGGATTCCACAGACGAGTTGATGGCCACGGTCGCCGTTTGGGCGGCCCTCAAGATCGAGCCCGGCAACACCGAGTTTTTCAAGACGGCCATGCCGCGGCTCCGCAAGGCGCTCCAGGCCGAAAGCGACCTGGCCCGGCTCGAGGCGGCCGTGGCTCTCGGTGAGATCGGCCCCCATGCCAAGGCGGCCATCCCGATCCTTGAAGTCGTCGAGGAAGACGACCCGGTGCGAGCCGTTCGAGCCGCCGCCGCCGAAGCTCTCCAAAAAATCGGCGGGTGACATTTTGGCAAGGTCTGCCGCCGTGGCGGATCGGGTTTGAGCGAGCATGGCCCGGACGCCGAAAGCAGACGGGGGCTGGTGCGCTGGAGTGTCGGAACACTCCCTCACTGCCCTGGCTGAAGCGGGAGCGGCGGTGCCATGGCTGGGATGGGGTTTGGGCGGCGGTTGTGGCTGACGCGGTTTTCCAAGCCGGCGATCGACCGCCCCCTGTATCGGCATGTACTGGCCCGGAAGCCGGGCCGCATTCTGCAGGTCGGCATCGCATCCCTCGACCGGTCTGAGCGACTGCTGCGGGTCGCTGCGGCCGTGGCGGGCAGTCCGATCCACTTCGTGGGGCTTGATCGATTCGAAGGGCGGCTGCCGTCCGAGCCAGCCGGCCCCACGCTCAAGCAGGCCCACCAACGGCTTCACGGTCTGGCCAGCACCCAGTTGGTTCCCGGCAATGCCGACACGTCGCTGGCGCGGCTGTGCAACCACCTTGGAATCTTCGATCTGGTGCTGATCGATGCCGTCACCGACCAGCGGCACATGGAGCGGTGCTGGTTTTTCATCCAGCGAATCACCAATCCGGCCTCGCTCGTGCTGGCAGAGATTGCCACGGCTGCCGATCGCGCCGCCTCATGGCAGGTCGTCACCAAGACCAAGATCGACGAACTCGCCTCCCGCACCGTCCTGCGCCGCGCGGGGTAGCTTGCTTCACGGAAACCTCGCCCTCCTGGCCTCGGTTTCCTTACCGACCTCCGGTCGGCTGAAAAGCGGCCCTCCAGGCCTTGCTCGTGCAGTTCGCACACCTCTCCTTGCACACTCGCCCTCCTGGCCTCGGTTTCCTTACCGACCTCCGGTCGGCTGAAAAGCGGCCCTCCAGGCCTTGCTCGTGCAGTTCGCACACCTCTCCTTGCACACTCGCCCTCCTGGCCTCGGTTTCCTTGCCGACCCTTCCACCACCAAGCCCCGGGCGCGAGCCCGGGGGATGCAGTCGAATCAAGTGCCGCGTCATCCCGCCGGCTTGCGCCTGGCGGCTCACTGTGGGAGTTCTCCCTGGCGGCTGGGTGAGGGAAAGGCTCGCGCTGGCGGCTTTCTTTGACCAACTTTTTGGTAAAGTAGGGTTTTCTTCCAGCACGCGTCCCTCAACCCCACCCCATGTCTGCCCGTACTCTGCTCGACAAGATCTGGGACGACCACGTCGTCTGCTCGCCCGCAGGCGAAGCTCCGTTGCTGTATATCGACCGGCACCTCGTTCACGAGGTCACCAGTCCCCAGGCCTTCGAAGGGCTCCGCCTGACCGGCCGCCGTGTCCGCCGCCCCGAGGCGACCTTCGCCACGCCTGATCACAATGTGCCCACCACCGATCGGCGGCTGCCGATCGCCGACCCCGTCTCGAAACAGCAGATCGATACCCTCCGAGCCAACTGTCGGGAGTTTGGCGTGCGACTCTTCGATCTTGGTGACGCCGACCAGGGAATCGTCCACGTCATCGGGCCGGAACTGGGCATCACGCAGCCAGGGATGACGATCGTCTGTGGCGACAGCCATACGGCCACGCACGGCGCTCTGGGAGCCCTCGCCTTCGGTATCGGCACGAGTGAGGTGGAGCACGTGCTCGCAACGCAGACGCTGCGGCAGGCCAAGCCGAAGTCGCTCGAGGTGCGTGTCGATGGGTCGCTGCCAGCGGGCGTCACGGCCAAAGACCTCGTGCTCTCCCTCATCGGCAGGCTGTCGACCGAAGGCGGCACAGGCTTCGTCATCGAGTACACCGGCCCGGTGATCCGCGGCCTCGCGATGGAGCAGCGGATGACCGTCTGCAATATGTCGATCGAGGCGGGAGCCCGAGCCGGCATGATCGCCCCCGACGCAATCACCTTCGAGTACCTTCGCGGCCGCGACTTTGCGCCACGGGATTTCGCTGCCGCCGTGGCCAGTTGGGAGCGGCTCCCCTCCGATCCCGGAGCTGCCTACGACCGCGTCGAGATCTTCGACGGCCGCGATGTGGTGCCGCAGGTCACCTGGGGCACCAATCCGGCGCAGGTGGTGGGCGTCGACGCCGCCGTGCCCGATCCGAGCGGCTTTGTCGATCCGACTGAGCGATCGAGCGGGGCCCGGGCCCTGGAATACATGGGCCTTGCCGGTGGCACGAAAATCGTCGACATCCCGCTCGACCGCGTCTTCATCGGCTCCTGCACCAATGGTCGTATTGACGACCTCCGCGCCGCCGCGGCGGTCGTCCGCGGCTACCGCGTCGCGCCGACGGTGCACGCGATGGTCGTGCCGGGGAGCGGCCGCGTGAAGCGTCAGGCAGAGGAAGAGGGACTCGACAGGGTGTTTCGCGACGCCGGCTTCGAGTGGCGGGAAGCCGGCTGCAGCATGTGCCTCGGCATGAATCCCGACATCCTCACGCCCGGCCAGCGGTGTGCATCCACGAGCAATCGCAACTTCGAGGGCCGGCAAGGGAAGGGGGGCCGGACGCACCTCGTCTCCCCGGCGATGGCGGCAGCCGCCGCCGTCAGCGGCCACTTCGTCGACGTCCGACAGTGGAACTTCAAGTAATTTTCACCCGCCGCTGAGAACCTGTCATGGAACCCTTCACCACGCACTCCGGCATCGTCGCCCCGCTCGACCGTGCGAATGTCGACACCGACCAGATCATTCCCAAGCAGTTCCTCAAGCGGATTGAGCGAACCGGCTTCGGTCAGTTCCTCTTCTTCGACTGGCGGTTTCTCGCCGATGGCACGCCGGATCCCGACTTCGAACTGAACCGGCCCGTGGTCGCCGGTGCCTCCATCCTGCTGGCCCGCCGCAACTTCGGCTGCGGCTCGAGCCGCGAGCACGCCCCTTGGGCACTGGCCGACTACGGCTTCCGGGTCGTGATCGCCCCCACCTTCGCCGACATTTTCTATTCCAACTGTTTTCAAAATGGCATGCTCCCCATCCGGCTCACGGAGGAGGATGTCGACGATCTGTTTCGACGGGCTACTGCCGCGACAGCGGCCGGCACTCCCTACCGCCTGCATGTCGATCTTGCTGCAGGCACGCTCCACGATGACGCCGGCTTTCGCCGAGAGTTTGCGGTCGATTCGTTTCGGCGCCGCTGCCTGCTGGAGGGCCTCGACAACATCGGCCTCTCGCTCCAGCACGTCGACCAGATCGCCGCCTGGGAACAGGCTCACGGCCTGCCGCCCGTTGCGGCAAGCACCTGACCGCGGGAACGACGGCCCCAGAGCGACGACCATGGAAGCGACCCGCCGCCAGAAAATCGAGGCCATGCTCCGAGACGCCCCGGAGGACGTCTTCCTGCGGTACAGCCTCGCCCTCGAGATGGAGAACGAGGGCGACTGGGAGGGGGGCATCGATATCCTCCAGAATCTCGCTCGGGCGACGCCCTCCTATGTGCCCGCCTACCACATGGCCGGCCGCCACCTTGCCAAGCACGGCCGGATCACCGAGGCACGGGCGGCACTCCGGGAAGGCATCGAGGAGGCTCGGCGTCAGGGCGAGTCTCACGCTGCTGGCGAGATGGCGGAGTTTCTCGCCTCGCTCGGCGAACTGGGCGAGTGAGCCCGATATCTCGAATCAATCGCAGCACGGGGGCGGCTCGGCCGACTCGGCGCCCCGCGTGATCACGAAGCCGAGATCCTCGATCATCGCGTAGTCGGCCTCGGGAAGCTGCCCCTTCGTGGTGAGATAGTCGCCCACAAACATCGAGTTGGCCGCGTAGAGGCCGAGGGCCTGCAGGCTCCCGAGGTGGATCTCCCGACCTCCGGCGATGCGGATCTCGGCCGACGGATTCACCAATCGCATCATCGCGAGGCCGCGGAGGCAGTCACGGGGCGTGAGCCGGCTGACGTCCTCGAGCGGCGTGCCCTCGATCGAATTCAGGAAGTTGAGGGGAATTGACTCGACGCCCAGTCGGCGAAGTTCGAGGGCCATGTCGATCAGATCGTCGTGACCTTCCCCCATTCCCATGATGCCGCCGCTGCAGAGTTCCAGGCCGGCCGATCGGCAGGCCGCCAGCGTGGCCACACGGTCGGCGTAGGTGTGGGTCGAGCAGATCTCACCGTAATACCGCTCGCTCGTGTTGAGGTTGTGGTTGACCTTGTCCACGCCGGCGTCGGCGAGCCGCTGGGCCTGTTCGGGCGTGAGCAGGCCGAGGCAGGCACAGATGTTGAGGTCGTACTGCTCCTTGATCTGCGGCACGATCGAGCAGACGAAATCCATCTCCCGCTCCGAGGGGCCGCGGGCCGAAATCACGATGCAAAATGTCTTCGACTGCTGCTCCGCGGCCAGCTTCGCCGCCTCCAGTAGCTTCGGCCCCGAAAGGAGATTGTATTTCGGGATCTCCGCCTCCGAGACCTTTGACTGGGAGCAGTAGCCGCAGTCCTCGGGGCAGAGGCCGCTCTTGGCGTTCATGAGGAAAAAGAGCTGCACGGTGTTGCCGAAGAACTGCCGACGAACGGCATGCGCAGCGGCCAGCACGTCGAGCAGTTCGTCATCGGATGACTCGAGAATCGCCCGGGCGTCTTCACGGCTGAGCACTTCGCCCGCCAGCGACCGGGTGGCCATCTCGTGCCACCGGGGCGGGTTGGCGGGAGAGGGAGACGGAGGCGAGTCGGCCGGAGCGATGGACATGGAATCTCTTTCTCAGGGAACGTGGACTCGCCCAAAATGTACGCGATCACGCACGTCTTACAACTCGAGGGGAAAGGGGCTCAGAAGCTCGAGCCCGGTGACTGTCACGCGATAGTTGTTTTCGATCCGCATGCCGCAGGCGAGTTCCGGGGCGTAGATCGCCGGTTCGACGGCGATCACATCTCCCTCCTCGAGCACATCATCCCAGCTGGGGTTCACGTGGGGGGCTTCATGGACGTAGAGGCCAATCCCATGCCCCAGATGGCTCGACCACGACCCGACCGGGGCGGTCGCCAGCCACTGCCGCACCTCCTCGTAGATGTCGCGACAGCGCGCCCCGGGGCGACCGAGCCGCTCGACGATCCGAAGGGCTGCACAGACGTGGTGCCAGGCGGCCAGTTGGGCGTCAGTCGGGCGGCCGTCCACGGCGATCGTGCGGGCATTGTCAGCGAAGTAGCCACGATAGGCCGGGCCGAGATCAAGGATATAGAGTTCGCCGGTCGCGCACCGCCGGTCGCGGGGCGGACCGCCCCGCACGCCGCAGGCATAGTCGTTGCCAGTGCCGGTAAGCATTTCGCCACAGGCCTGCACGGCCGCCGCCTGCAACACCGAAAACACATCCAACTCCGACACACCGGGCCGGATCATCTCCCGCGCCGTCTGATACATCGTGCCGGTGGCGTCGATCGCCCGCTGCAGGAGCACCAGCTCATCAACGTCCTTGCGGCGTCGCAGGGCGAGGAGGTCGCGATCGATGTCGAACAGCTCGGCTGCCGGAAAGAGTCGGGTGACGTGGGGCGGGCAGGAGGAAAACTCCACGCCGATGCGTCGCACCGCTCCAGCGTCACCGAAGCAGTCGCCGAGCACGCCGGCGCTGGCCTCCCGCTGATCGGTGCGGAGCGTCGACTTCCACTTGGCTTCGTAGGTGCGGATCTCGTCGGCGGCAGCCGTCTCCACCAGCTTGTCGGGGCAGACAAGGAGCATCCTGCCCGATGCCAGCAGGGCGGCGACCGGCGAAAAACGAAAGTCCCACCGATGGCCGGTCAGATACTGCACGTGCTCGGCCGCCGTCACGACGACCGCGTCGAGTCGCTGGGCCGCCATCCGTTCGAGGAGCCGGCCTTGGCGGACGCGGCAGAGGGCGGGATCGAGCAGAAGGGTACCGTTCATGGCCATTCGCTCATTCCAAGCTGGTGATCAGCGTGGGGTCATAGGGGGGAAACCGCGGATCGAGCCGCTCGAGAGTCTGCCTCACGAGCCGGGCGACGACGAGGTCGCGATACCACTTGCGGTTGGCAGGCACGATGTGCCACGGCGCGTGCTCGGTGTTGCACTTTGTGAGGGCATCGTCATAGGCCTGTTGGAAGGCGTCCCAGTGGCGGCGGTCGTCGAGATCGGCAGGCCCGAGCTTCCACTGCTTCTTGGGATCACGGAGCCGCTCCTCGAGCCGCTCTCGCTGCTCGTCCTTGCTGATGTGCAGGAAGCACTTCACGATCGTGAGCCCGCCGTCCGTGAGCAGTTTCTCAAATGCATTGATCTGATCGTAGCGCGACCGCCAGACCGCATCGCTGACGAGCTTCCGCACCCGTACGACGATCACGTCCTCATAGTGCGAACGGTTGAAGATACCGATCCGCCCGTGACCGGGCATGGCCTTGTGCACCCGCCAGAGAAAGTCGTGAGCCAGTTCGAGCTGGCTCGGCGTCTTGAAGCTCACCACGTCGAGGCACTGCGGACTGATGCCCCGGGCCAGCATGCGGATCGTGCCGTCCTTGCCGGCGGCGTCGATGCCCTGGAGCACCACCACCACGGCCCGCCGGGCCTCGGCATAGAGGCGGTAGGCCAGGTCATCGAGTTCCTCCCAGAGCCGCCGGGTCTCAGCCTTGCCGGCCTCCTTGCCGAGCCCCTCGTGAAAGTCGGCATCGAAGTCGGCCAGACGAATATCGCTACCGGGAGGAAGACAGAGCGGCTGAGCCATCGGGGCACCTGCGAGGGGCCCGAATGGTACCACACGCTCTAGCGGGCGGGAGCGTAGAAGGCCGCGCGGGAACTGACTGCCCGGTCACGACGCCGACGCGGGCGGGGCGGGGCGATCATTCGCGACTCGAGCATGTCGGCCAGGAGGCCCGGATCGGCCCCATCACCGGCCATGTTTTCAAACTCCTCCTCGAACCCGACGACCTCGTGGATCGGGCTGAGCGGAAAGCCGCGCACGGCGAGATCACACCCCCCGACGCGGATCACGAAGCACGTGGCCGGAATCCGTGACGAGGTCTGCTGAACGTGGGTCGATGTCGCGTGCATGGTGGATTGACTCCGCAAAGGATGCCGAACTGGACGCATCTCAGTGCATACGCCATGCCAAACCGATGAAAACGACGCTCAGCCATCCCAGTCGCCCCAGCCTGCCACATCCAATCCCGCGTGAGCGTCATCACGCGACCAATCGACACGTTCGGCAAGCTGCGGCGGCTGCGGAGAATGAAAAAATTTCACCAACGTCGTCGGCAAGACTTCGGCTTTGTCCCTCCGCGTGCATCTGCGGTCAGTCGCCGGCCGGCCGGTCGGACGATACTGATGCCTTGCGATGGGAGCGAATCCGATCACGGAGCTGGGCGGCCAGCTCGTAGTTCTCGGACCGCACCGCCTCGTCGAGCTGCTCATTCAGCGTTGGCCCCACCTCGTAGCGGCGACGAACATTCTCCCGCATCTCCTCCAGCCGGCGCACGAGTTCGTCTTCGGCAAACTGTTCGGCCGCGTCATACCGGTCGAACAGATCGCGAAACCGCTCGAGACCGGCATTGATTTCGATGATTGCCTCCTCAGGGCCGTGCTCTTCCAGCTCGGCAAGAGCGGCGGCCTGAACCCGGTGAAACAGCACGAAGGGCCGATATTGCTCGTGGGAGAGCGTCCATTCATCATCGGAAGAGTGCTCCCGGATAAAGTCCATGAACGACAGGCTATGGTCGGCATCGCGGGCGGCACGCCGATATTCCCGGAGGGAGAGCCAGCACAGACGCCGGTGGTAAAACTGAATGAACTCGCGGTCCGCTTCGGCGCACTGCTCCTCGCTCAGTCGAAACGAACCGCCTTTGCGGACCACCTCACCGACGAGGTAGTCATAGTACGTCTCGGCGCCGTGGGGCCGGGCACCATCCGGCCGCAACTCCGTCTCCATCTGCAACAGCCCCATGTCCACTCGCATCTGAAGAACCTGGCGACCGTTGCGAGTCTTCACCAGCCGTGCGTTGACCTCTCCAGGGCGATAGTCCCAACCCTTGAGCACGGAGTCGATGTCGCGAGGCGTGGGCATGCGTGGCTTTCCTTCCACATGAGTGAGCGGGCAGGCGATCCCTGCTTCTGCCAAAGTATAGCAACCTGAAAGTGTCGCTTCCTGCGGTGATTCAGTCACGCGGCTGGCTTCGGCCACGCTTGGTCTCCGCACGATGCCGCTTGGTGGCGAGCCGCCGCGCGATGGCGGCCCGTGGAATCTTCGTCGTGCGCCGCGGCGTCGGCCGCACCGCCGC
The DNA here is from genome assembly GCA_044358475.1 of Pirellulales bacterium. Taxonomy (GTDB): domain Bacteria; phylum Planctomycetota; class Planctomycetia; order Pirellulales; family UBA1268; genus CACORA01. Next base: position 11,090 of record JBIKNV010000038.1, read on the forward strand.
CCGCTCGATGATGGCGGACAGTTTCGCCAGACAGTCGGCGACGTTGCGATGCTGATCGCGAAACCGCTGGCTCGAGATCACGAGGTCGCCCTCCGCGGTGAGCCGCGATCGCTGCTGCTCCTCGAGGCGGGTCCGTACCTCGGTCGGCAGGTACGGGGATTGTCGCACCACAAACCGCAGCACGGCCTTACTGCTGGTGCGGTTGACGTGCTGGCCTCCCGGCCCCGCACTCCTGGCAAACTGCCACGCGAGCGCATCGGACGGAATCACGATCGTGCCACCGGCAAGGCGGAGTGCCCGGGTGCGTGCCATGCCTTCAACCTATGGCGTCGCGATGCCTACCGGCAACGGCAGCGTGCCAGCATTTTCCGCGGCAGGGGAATCCACGAAAAACAGTGATCTGGACAGTCCGCGCGCGGCCGCCCCATACTTCCCCTTCATCCGCGGCAGAATCTTGATTCCAGGTCACCGGAATGGACCGGCTTGATGGCGGCCGCCGCGGAATGCCGAGGAGTCGATCACACGCATGTTTCACGCTGCCGTAAGCCAGCTGACCGCCCCCCGCTGGGAGCTTTCCGAGGAGCTTCCCCGACTCGCCGCCCGCGGCTTTGACGCTCTCGCCGTCTGGCGGCATAAGCTCTCTGATCTCGGTCCTGCGGAGTCGCGACGATTGCTCGAACACTTCGGGGTCCGTGTGTCCAGTGTGCAGTGGGCGGGGGGCTTTACCGGCGGCGACGGTCGGACGTTCGAAGAAAGCGTGGCCGATGCGGCGGAGGCCATCGAATGGGCGGCTGCGTTGAACAGCCCGGTTGTCGTTCTCCACAGCGGCTGTCGCGGCGGTCACACCCGCTCACACGCCCGCCGGCTGCTGGTCGAGGCGGTTGAATTGCTCGCACCGCGGGCAACGGCCACCGGCGTGCGGCTGGCCATCAAGCCGCTTCATCGCACGACCGCCTCGCGGTGCAGTTTTCTGACGCGACTCGTTGAGGCGTTGGAACTCGTCGACGTCCTTGTGGAGCGACGGCAGTCGCATGCCTGCGTCGGCCTGGCGATCGACCTGTGGCATTTTGGCGACGATCCCGATCTCGGCAGCCTCCTGCCACTGCTCGTCGAC
>JBIKNV010000366.1:0-3560 GCA_044358475.1 Pirellulales bacterium
GGCCCGCTACGAGATGTTCCTGCGCAACGTCGGCACGGCGGTCGCCCATGACGTGACGCTCCATGACACCGTGCCGGCCGGCACACGGCTCATCGCGACGACGCCGCCGGCAGCCCCCGGGCCGTCCTCCGACCCGAGCGGCGCCACCGGTGATCTGGTCTGGCGTCTCGGCACGCTCGAACCCGGTGCCGGCACGAAGGTGGCCATGGAAGTGATGCCGGAATCCGAAGGCGAGATCGGCAGCGTCGCGAGTGTCACCTTCCGCTCCGATGCGACCGTACGGTCCCGCTCGACAAAGCCCGGTCTCGACATCGAATCGTCCACACCCGAGCCCGTCCTGATCGGCAAGGAGATCACCACGTCGATCGTGGTTTCGAATCCTGGCACCGGCACGTCGACCGGCGTCGTGCTCGTCGGCACACTGCCCGAGGGCGTGCAGCATCCCGCCGGCAAGGAAGTTGAATTCGACGTTGGCCGGCTGGAGCCTGGCGAACGCCGGACGATCGACCTGACCCTCGCAACGACCTCACCCGGCGTGCATGCAATGACCGTAATGGCACGGGCCGACGGCCGTCTCTCCGCGGAAGCCGCCATCCCGCTCGAAGTGACCGCCCCGATGCTCGAACTGGCAGCCGACATGCCCGGCCGCCGCTACCTGCAACGGCCGGCAACCTGCCGACTCACGATGCACAACACCGGCACCGCCCCCGCCCTGGGCGTGGAGTTGGCCACGCAGCTGCCCCCAGGCATGAAGTTCGTGCGGGCCAACAACGCCGGCTTCTACGACGAACGGCATCACCGCGTGCTGTGGAGCCTCGAGGAACTGCCGCCAGGCGAGACCGGCACCGTCGAATTGGTGGTGATGCCGGTGGCCCTCGGTCCGCAGAAACTGATCACCGCCGCCCGCAATCCGGCCGGCCTCTCCGACCAGGTCGCCAGCACGATCGAGGTTGACGGCCTGGCTAGCCTCACCTTTCAAATCACCGACAGTGAGGATCCGATCGAGGTCAGCGGGCAGACTGAATACGTGATCCGTGTGGGCAATCAAGGCACGAAACCCGCCAGCGGCGTGCGGCTCTCGGCGACACTGCTGGGCGATCTCGAGCCAATCGAGGCGACCGGTCCGTCGGGGCATCGGATTGAAAACCTGACGGTCTTCTTCGAACCGTTGGCCTCGCTCGTGCCCACCGAGGAGGCGACATACAAGATCCGCATCCGCGGCCGTCGCGCCGGCGACCACCGCGTGCAAGTGCAACTGACGAGCGACGACCACGCCGCGCCGATCACGAAGGAAGAAGTGACGCGGGTCTACGCCGACCGCTAGCCTTACGCCTGCGGGGCCATCCATGGCCCCCGCAGGCTTGGCAGGTCGGAGGCAAAGCCAAGGTTTGCCTCGACCTGCGATGGCTCGCCCTCCAGGCGAGCCTCGCGTAAGACGGAGCAGGCCCGCCGGCTTGCGCCGGCGGCTTTGTGCGCGTTACCGCAGCACGGCGCCGACACGGCGGCCGCACTCCGCGACGACGGCGTCGACGACGCGGCTGGCTTCCTCGCCGGAAAGCGTACCCGCGTCGCTGCGGAGTCTGAGCGATACCACCACGCTCTTTTTGCCGGGCCCCAGCCGCTCGGCATCCTGCCAGACCTGCACGAGCCGGCACTGCTCCATCAGCGGACCGGCCGCCACATGAATCGCGGCCGCGATCCCGCCCCACGGCACCTGCTCGTCGACCACGAAGTTGATGTCCCGCTCCACCGCTGGATAATCACTTGGCCGCACGAGCGGCCGCTCATCGGCAACCGCAAAGTCGAGCCAATCAAGCCGCAGTTCGACGGCAACCACCGGGCCGACGAGCGAATGTGCCCGCAGCGGCAGGGCGGCGATCTCGCCCACCACGCCCACACGCACCGGCTGTCGATCACGGCGGTGGAGCACGATCTCGGCTGCCCGACCGGACGTGAGCAGGTCAATCACGAGCGGCCGATACTCGACGCACGAGTCGCCCCCGCGCGGCAGGCTGCCCGCCCCGATGCCAAGCCTCGAGAGCACGGCCTCGGCCAGTCCCTTGGCCCGCAGATACTCGCCGCCCGTGACAAGCGATACGAGAAGCGGCTCCTCGACCGGCGAGTCGGCGAGCAGGTCGGCCGGCGGCGCGGCCATGCGCGGCAGGTACGCATGGGCGATTTCGAAGAGATCGCCGTGCGGCGCGCCGACGGCCAGGGTGCCCGCACGGGCCTCGAGTAGGCTCGGCAGCAGCGTCCGCCGCAGCCGATCAGCGCCACGAATGAGCGCCGGTTGACAGACCAGCGGCAGCGCCTCAGTCCACGGGCTCTGGGTCGCCTCCAGCGGTTCGGCCACCACGCTGCGGGTCATCGCTTCGCAGAAGCCCGCCGCCACCAGCACCTGGGAGACAGCGCGAATCGCGTGTTCGCGTGAGGAGAGTTCCACGGGCCGGGCCGCAATCGGCTGATCCTCCGGTACCCGGTCGTAGCCTTCGATCCGAGCGATTTCCTCCACGAGATCGATCTCCCGCCAGGCATCCCGCCGCCACGTGGGTGCTCGCCACCGCGATGATCCGGCCGTGGCCTTCTCTGGCACGAACCCAAGACTCGTGAGAATGTCCCGCTGCCGCGCGACAGGCACGTTGATCCCGAGCACCTCCGCGGTGCGGCCGTCGCGGAGGTGAATAGTGGCTGGCGAACAGGCCAGCGCCCCCGCCTCGACCACGCCGGCCGCCAGGGTGCCTCCGGCGAGTTCCAGAATCAGCATCGCCGCCCGCCGGCTGGCCCAATCGACGGCCACCGGGTCGGGGCCCCGCTCGAAGCGATACGACGAGCCACTTGCCAGCACGAGGCCGCGGGCCGCCGCCCGCACCGCCAGCGGAGCGAACTGCGCCGACTCGAGAAGGATATCGGTGGTCGATTCGCTGATCTCCGAGTCGGCCCCGCCCATCACGCCGGCCAGTGCCACCGGCCGCTCGGCGTCGGCGATCACACACATGTGATCGGTGAGCGTGTAGGTCTTGTGATTGATGGCAGTAAACGCCTCGCCCGACTCCGCCCGGCGGACGACGATCCGCCCGCCCCGCACCTTCCCGAGGTCGAAGGCATGAAGTGGCTGGCCGCACTCGAGCATCACGTAGTTCGTGATGTCGACCACATTGTTGACGCTCGCCACGCCGACCGTCGCCAGCCGATCGACGAGCCACTGTGGGCTGGGGCCGATCCGCGCGCCGCGGATCACGCGGCCAGAATAGAAGGGGCAGATTTCAGGCGAACGGATCTCGATGGCGATGCTCTCGCTCGCCGCTGGCCCGGTCTCCTCCGGCCGCGGGTCGGGCACGTGCAACGGGCGGCCGAAGAGCACGGCCAGTTCGCGGGCCACACCGATGTGGCCGAGCCAGTCGGGACGGTTGCTCGTGACCTCGATCTCGATCGCCTCGTCGGCCCCATACACCGTGGTCGACTCGTGGTTGAGGCCGGCCATCAGGAGCCGCTCCACGATCTCCTCCGCAGGAGCGTCGAGGTGCACGTAGTCCGCCAGCCATTTTCGGGAGAGGATCATG
>JBIKNV010000534.1:0-3557 GCA_044358475.1 Pirellulales bacterium
ATGCCGAAGCCTTAGGAGGAATTGGTTTTTTCTTTTTGGATTAAGATAAAATGGCAATCAGGCCTCCGCGAAATGTTTCTCGTAACGTTGTATGGTGCAAAGCAAATCCCTAAATGCACTCCGTGAGACTTTTTGACCAATCTTCTGCAACTTGCCTGTCATATTGTTTTTATGTAGGTTCCTTACTTCCGCAGCTCGATAACGTTCATAGATTGGCTTTAACGGCCCTTCGTTGATGGTTTGTCTTGGCAGTTTTTGTCTTCTTAACTCGCGATAAATTTTTGACGTCGTTTTTTGATTTAAAAAGTTTTGAATTTTTTTAAGATAGACAAGTGGCTTTCTTACAAAGGCTTCAAATGGAACAAAAAGAATTTCCTTTTTATACTTACCAGACTCTTTTGCATCAAATACTTTGTCCATTAAAGCGTTAATACTTCGCACCGCTTTTTCCTCTGGGCTCGATTCCAAATACTGTTTTTCCCAGCCATGGGCAAACCATGGTAGCTCCCGGGTATTTTTTTTGATCCAAAGAGTGAAATCTCGCGGGTTATTACCGTGCATGCTGACATAGCTTACCCAATGATCGAAGAGGTAAATAGGATGTCTTACCATTTGAATCATTTTTAACCTTGAAGCAAAGGTCATTTTTAAAGTATCGATTCCGAAAATAAGCTGATGGGTTGACAACAAAAGAACCGGCTTTTCTTTTCTAATTTTATTTTCCACATCTGCTCCGTCTTTTGAAAATAATTGCCTCATATATTTGATCAGGTTGCCATTAGGCCAGACACCTGAAAGATCACTGGGACGAAAATTCGAGTCTCTTGAGATTAATCCGTCGTAAAGGGCTTGGTCTGCAATCAGATTTAGGAGGGTGGCAGCTGCATCTGAAGTTATTTTTTCAAAAGTTGCTGATAATACAACATTCTCAAATGTGTACAAAAATCTTATGTTTTGCATTCTTTCGTATTTTCCGAGCAGAGGGGCGATCATGGTCTTGCCCGTTCCTGTCAAGCCATCCACGATAACTATTTTTTTCGCTAAGTATTTTTTTCTACTTAGAGTATTTTGATTGATCATTTTACCACGCAGTCCATCCACCATCGACACGTATCACCTGACCGGTGATATATTCTGCCGCATCGCTTGTTAAGAAACCAATAGCCCCCCGTATATCATTCTCTGTGGCTAATCTAGCAAGGGGGGTGCGTTCGCGGTATTTTTTGAGAAAGGAAGCGGGCTGCCCCCGCAAAATTCCTCCCGGACTGATGACATTCACCCTGATCGCCGGAGCCAAGGTTGTGGCGAGCCACCTGCTCAGTTGGAGGAGGCCCCCTTTGCTGGCTGCGTAGGCAGCCGGATTTCCCATATGGGTACCCTTGTAGAGGCTCCATACCGGGCCAAGTTCACCGTAAATGGAGCCCATGTTCACGATATTCGGCCCTTCAGCCGCACGGAGCAGGGGGGTCAAAGCCTGGGTTAGGTGAAAAATCGCTGTTAAATTCACTTCCATGCCACGCCGCCAGGTCGCGAGGGATTGTTTTTCAAAAGGCACATTCCAGCGGGACAAACGGAAACCCCCCAAATAAGCCGCATTGTTAATCAGGATGCTCAGCCCACGCTTATCGGCGTACACAGACTCAATTAACTTTCCCCTCTGTTTCTCAGATTCCAGGTCACAGGAAATGGCCCGGCTTTTTGTTCCCCATTCATTCGTGAGATTGGCCTGAAGCTTTTTGAAATTTGAACCTGGCAAATCGACCAAAATCAGCTCTGCTCCCATCTCCCCCAGGGTTTCGGAAATCACCCGTCCCAAATGTCCCGTGGCACCGGTAACCAGGGCGCGACGGCCCCTTAGATCCATCAATTTTTTAAGACTCAAATGACTTTGTTGCGATAAATTCTGCGATCTTAAAGTCCAACTCTGTGTCTATATCGATAGCCCGTTCCCTGGGGATTTCAACAGCACGGACCCGGCCAGACAAGCCATTTGAGCTTTGCATAACATATTGGGAATCAGCAACAAAAGCCACTGTGGTCATATCATAAACCTTTGGGGCGTCCTGCCGACGGGCAATGGGAGGGCCTTGGGGATCAAGTAAGCTGACGAGGCCATTCTGATTCAATCTTACCATGTTGAACTGAGGATTTCTTTGTGCCTCAGTCACTGTGATGACCATGTCCGTCCTGCCGGACTCAAAAAGAGAGAGACAAGTCTCAATATCTTCAGGTTTTCGTAAGGGTGCAGTGGGTGGGACCGAGACCATGACTTCCGGAAAAGAGCCCTCCTCTTTTTTCACAAATTCCAAGGCGTGACGCCAAGACAACCGCTCAGGACTATCGTCAGTCGCCAGATGCGATGGCCTTAAAAAAGGCACCTCAGCACCGTACTGAAGGGCAATTTCCGCAATCTTTTTATCATCTGTGGAAACGATCACACGACGAATTCGTGAAACTGCTTTTGCGTGAAGAATAGACCAAGCGATCAAAGGCTTGCCGGCAAAAGAGCGGCTGTTTTTACCAGGAACACTTTTCGACCCCCCCCTGGCAAAAATAAAAGCGATACAGCTCATTATCTACTGACAGATCGGGAAATATAATTTCTTTCTTTAAGTACTAAGCCCCGCTGCATACGGGTTTCGCCAGGGAAATGCCGGAAAGTCGTCAGACATTGGCATAAAAACAGAATTTCTAGCATTCGAGCTCTTGAAGGGGTGGTGTGAAGGATATACTTCAATACAAATTACCGTACGCTGACCTTCCAGAGGATACGTCCCACGGTGTACCAATTTATTGTCAAAGATAAACGCGGTGCCTGCTACGCCCTCGATTGTGTGGCACTGCCGTAAAATTTGGTCCGAAATAAGAGCCTGAGACCTCACTCTTCTTTCTTGAGTGTTTGAAATAAAACCCTTTCTAAAGAGATCGCGCGAGATTGTTTTATCAAATGTCCGAAACGCTCCGTTTCGTGCAAACGTGTCGCCAAGATATATAAAGATTTTGTAAAGTTTTGGGTGATACTCATCATAATGCCAAGCGAAGGAACTGTCTAAGGCGTTGACGCCTCCGGCGAGTGTACGGTATGTGTAAGTCCAGTAGGCTTGGAAGTTAGAACCTAATAATTCGCAGATATTTTCTGTATAAGCCTCAAGGAAGTTGGCCACAAATTCTTCAAGAGGGGGATGGTTTATCCTTGGTAAATCAAGGTACGTTTTATTCGCTGGTCCTTGCTTGAAAACTTCTTCGATATGCTCTGCTGCTGTTTTTATGCCTAGTTCATCCATATCAAAATTAATTTTGCCAAGAATACAGAATCCCTTTTCCTCCAAAACATTGTTTTTCTTTTTTTTATCTTGAAACAGGGCTAGAAAAGAACACCCGATCGTGTAAATTTTCCATCGTAACAAAACTTTTAAAGGCAATGTCGACTCAAAATTTATTAACTTAAGTTTGTCGATTCTTGGTTCAAGCCGGAATAAATTAATTATTTTTTTCATGAAACTTTTTAATGTTTTTTAATAAAATAAGCGTGGTTTTTTCCATTGTCAACGACAGTT
>JBIKNV010000039.1:0-12180 GCA_044358475.1 Pirellulales bacterium
CGGTCCGTGCCTGGAATCGGGCGTCGATTATCGGCTCGATGGCGTGGCCCTCGGCTGGTGAACGCGGAGCGGGAATCCCGCTTCAAGGGCCCGGCGTGACCGCTCCATTTGTGAATAGGCGGCGGGGAACCTGGGGTCCCCCGCCGCCACCCAAACTTCACCAACGGTCCGTCGCTGACTACGTGCCGCAACAGTCGGAACCACAGCAGCCAGAGCTGCAGCAATTCTCCCGCTTGCCTGCGGCGCCGACGGTCGGACACTCGTCCACGCAGCACTCGCACAGACACACTCCGCAGTCGCAGGTGCCCGTCTCGCAGCATCTGCAGCAGTCACACACGGGGCAGCCACAGCCTTGGCCACCATCAACCGTGGCGACGAAAGGCACGAGGCCCAGCGTCGCCCAAAGAATGAAACTGTTCATGGGAAAACCCTCTTTGCATGATGAAACTGAATCGATCACACCGCGTCACGACGTGTGAACGCGGGGAAGCCGGGTGGCGATCGATTCAATTCCGCCAGACGCCAAAGAGGATCCGCGCCGGGCGGATCGGCACGGCCAGAGAGAGTGCCGCATAGTCGCGGCTGAGGCCGAGTGCTGGTGGCGTGAATGACCAGGGAGCCGCTGGCTCGCTGGACGGTGTGTCATCAGCGGCTTGCTGGAGGGGATTTTGCGAGAGTGCGAGCGGCTGATCCTGCCGGGCATCGAGTTGACAGGTGCAGGGCTGCCCGTCGGTCTTGGCCGGAAGAAGGTTGGCATGGGCTGCGCACAGCGGGCAGCCGCTGGCGGATTCTTGGTTGGCCGCCGTCGTGTGATGCTGGCTGCCGCTGATCGTGGCCTTGCAGCAGGCGTGGTCGCAGGCAAAGCAGACCGCCGTTGGCGTCGCCTGTGCCGCTACCGCCGCACATGCTGCCATAACCCACACAAGTCGTTTGCCACTCCGCATCACTGCCGCTGCTCCTTTGCGTACTCCATTGATTCTACGCACCAGCGTCGCCATGGTTCAGCGCGGAGGCATGCCATGCCTACATCAGCCCTTCGTGCCGGAGCCTGGCCTCGACGACATCCGCCATCTCGCGGGCCTGGTCCTCGAGTTCTTCGAGGCGTTCTTCGTCGTCATCAGCGTCGGCCCGGCGGGCGAGCGAGAGGAGATACTGGGCTTCGTTCCGCCAGGCCTTCAGCCAGTCGGGACGCGTCGAGATGGGGCGATAGATCAGCCCTTCAAGCCGGTAGAATTCGTCGCCAGATAAACTCATGGTGTTTGAATCGCGCTGTTGTGGCGGCCGGGCTCACGATCAGCAGTTGATCTCGATGCTGCGGCGAATCTGCGGCACGTGGAGCTGGGGGTGAAAGGCCAGCATCGCGTGGGCGCCGCGGCTGTCGAGCCGGCTGATGTCACCCACGTCGGGCTCGTGTCCTGCTTCAAGTTGGGGGATCAACTCCAGCAGCGCTTCGTGCATGTCGTTGCAATGGTGGATCGTCATGAAGGCCGACCAGCCCCGCATGATGGGCGCGATGCCTGGCAGCGGCGGCACGGGGCGGCGGCCGCGGAGGGTCGGCTCGGGCGTTGTGGCGATCATGGCCTCAATCGCTGCCACGGCAGCGTTGAACTGCCGCACGTTGGTGGCCAGCGAGCGGCTGCGGTAGCAAACCCACAGCAGCAGTCGAGCGAGGACGTTGTCGATCATGCCGGCGGCGATTCCAACTGAGCATGACACCATGCTCGGTAAGCCGCCGAGAACCGTGCCGCCAAATACCCACGACAGGAATACGACGATCGTAGTGTAACCCGGAGAAAACCGGAAAGAGGGACCATCGACGACCAGATCGCAACCGTCAGCGATTTGACGAGGAAACCCTGCCGCGGGAAAGAGCGCTCTCGCAGGCCACGATCGACGTCATCAAAGAGCCCGAGATGACCGGCCAAGTCGTCGGCTGTCCGGGGATTGCTGCGACCTTGGAGCAACACGATCGTCTCTCAGGTTCTGGTGGGCCAGTGGCCGTCGCTCACGTGCCATTCGCGAGTGCTTCCCAAAACTCGGCCTCATTCGACACCGAATTGTGGTCAGTGCCTTCGACAACGCGTAGCGTTGCCACATCTGGCTGGAAGGCAGCGACGAGCCGCCGCGTGTCAGCCAGCGGTACGAGTTCGTCGTGGGAGGCGGCGATCACGAGCGTGGGGCAGGTGACGCGGGCAGCGTAGCGCCACGACTCGTACTTGTCACGAAGCAAAAAACGCATCGGCAGAAACGGTGCCGCCCGCTTCGCGATCGAAAGGATGCTCTCGAAGGGCGTGATGAGAACCAGCCGTGAGACGGGCTCTTCCGCTGCGAGCTGAATCGCGAGGCTACTGCCGAGGCTGCGACCCACGACGATCACGTCTGAGTGGCGGGAGTGAACCAGTTGGAAGAGGGCTCGGCTGTCGCTCCTGAGCGTCGCCTCGGCGGGGTGGCCAGAGCTGCCGCTGTAGCCACGGTAGTGCATGGCATAGATGGCCCGATCGAGAAATAACTCGGCCAGTTCAGGCACCGTATAGGCCACGTCCTCCGCGTTGCCGCCGAAGTAGACGAGGGCCTTTGGACCGTTGTGAGGCCGGGAGGAGATTCGCACGTTGGCATGTGGCACCTCGAGTGTAAACGCCGCGGCGTGGGCGGGCGTCGCCGGTGTCGGCATGTAGATGAACGACCGCTGGAAGAAGAGGAAGACGAGACACAGCCCGGCGTACACGCAAATCGCGATCGTGAGCAGGCTCCAGAGCATGCGATGGATTCTCATGGGGAGATGACACTAGTGAGCCAGCGGCCTGGATCGAACACGTTGCTTGACCGCAACTGGTTGATTGCGTCACACGGGGCCAGGTAGATTACAGTTCTCGCGACAAGGAGCTCAGGCCGATGCCTTTGTACGAATATTCCTGTGAGAAGTGCAGCCGGAAAGTCGAGCTGCTCATTCGCGGGGACGAGAAGCCCGAATGCCCGCACTGCCATAGCACCAAGCTCACCAAGCTGCTGAGCGTCGTCAGTAGCCATGTGGCAGGCGGTGATGCTCAGGCCGGTATCCCGGAGGGTTGCGGCCGCCCGCAGTGCGGCATGGGTGGCTGCGCGGGGCTCGGGTGACTCACGGCCATGTGCTCCATGATCGTGCCCCTCAGGCAGTTTTCGATGGCTCCAGCATGAGCGGTACACCCATGCCCGAAATCCGCCCTGGCCGCTACCGGCACTACAAGGGAAATGAGTACACGGTGCTCGGTGTCGCCCGGCACAGCGAGACGCTCGAGGAAGTCGTCGTCTACCGCCAGGAGTATGGCGACCGTGGCCTCTGGGTGCGGCCGGCCGCGATGTTCAGCCAGACGGTGTTCGTCGACGGTAAGGCAGTGCCACGGTTTGCCGCCATGTGAGCCGAGCCAGCAGATCGCCAGTAGGCAAAGAGCTGCGTCCCCTTTTCAGCCGGCGTCCTGCAGCAGACTCGCCACCAGACTCGGGACGCCGTTGCAGGCACTCTCTGCGATGCATTCGCACAGGTCCTCTGACACCATGTCGGGTATCTCCGGATTCACGATGATCCGCCGGGCGCGGCGGGGCGTCGCGAAAATCAGCGAGTTGGCCGGGTAGACCTGCAGCGACGTGCCGATGCACAGAAAGATGTCGGCGGTGGAGACGATGCGGGCCGCCTCGTCCATCGCCGGCACCATCTCCCCAAACCACACGATATGGGGCCGTAACTGGCTCCCAAGCGGGCAGGTGTCGCCGATCGTGATATCGGCTGCGCCGAGATGCCGCGTGTAGCCGGGGTCCTGCGTGCTACGCGCATAGAGCACCTCGCCATGCAGGTGGAGCACATTTTTTGAGCCGGCCCGCTCGTGCAGGTCATCGACGTTTTGCGTGATGATCCGTACGTCGTAGCCCTGCTCGAGATCGACGAGTGCTTTGTGGGCGGCATTTGGCTGAGCCGCCCGCACCTGCTGCCGCCGCTGGTTGTAGAACTCGAGCACGAGTGTTGGACTTTTGGCCCACGCCTCGGGCGTCGCCACATCCTCCACGCGGTGACCCTCCCACAGGCCACCGTCCCCGCGAAACGTCTTGAGCCCGCTTTCAGCACTGATGCCCGCGCCGGTAAACACCACAACCTTCTTCATGGAGACCTCAGGATAGGGAGGGTGATGGCTTTCGCATAACGATACGCATGAGTTCGCCAAAGGTTTCGTGTCGAGTCGGTTCGTTCATTTCATTGTCTGTATCAGAAGGGCCTTGGCGGCATGGTCGGCGGCGATGCAACAGAGTTCCGCGAACGCGAGAGGTGGATTCGCGTTGCCGACTCACGGGCGTCTCAGGCAGACGAATTCGCGAGAGATGCTTTCGAAAAGAATTCGAAGACGGCGTGGCGGGCTGCAGTGGCCCACTCTCGGACGGCTGCAACCCTCTACCGCCAAGCGGACCTCGGCCTCCTTGCGAAGGCCCAGTGGCTCTCCTGCGCCGACTGGGTCGACGGCCTGGATGACACGGAAGCCGCAGCAACCTGTCGCCGTGACGCGGAGGTCATACCCGCGTATTGGGAGGCCGAAACATGAGCGATGAGCGCAACGATCGTTTCTACGTTCGCGGTGACGCGGGATATGAGGTATTCAAGGCGTTCCGCGCCGCGCATGAAAAGACGGCAGGTCATCGCCTTGGAGGCGCGTGGTACGACGATGAACGCTGGAACGATATCGGCAAGTCGGATTGGGGCTGCGTGCGAGGCTCACGATGAATAACCAGCCAGTGATCTGCCTGGTGGCCGAGGGAGCGCTCTTCGGGATCTTCGCCCGCACGACATCGGAAGGCCACGTCATTTTTTGGAGCCGCGATTTCGCGATGGCCGATGACCCCGACGAGTAGCGCGGCGGTGGCCAGTCAAAGAGCTGCGTCCCCTTTTGTCCACGGCCACAGCGACATCGATCTGCTTATCGTCGAGCCGGTCGTAGTAGACCGATTCGAGAAGATGATCCGGCTTAACCGTGCTCTGAAAGGGCTCGTCATGCCGGTGGATCTACTCGTGGTGAGCGAACAGGAGTGTGAGCAGCGCCCGGCGACATTCGGCACGGTGGAACATACTGCGCGACGCGAGGGCCGGGTGTTGTCTGCCGCCTGATCGGCACGATGTTTTGCTCCGCAAAGCGCGTCAGGACGAGCTCGTGTTGGAGCGGCTCCTTGGCTAGAGCGATGTCGACGACGATACGCTCGGTTTTCATGCTCAGTAGGCCGCCGAGAAGCTTTTGAAGGCCGCGCTGGCGGCTCGTGCGATTGACTACCCGCGCACTCTCAATCTCGGCGCTTTGATCGAACTGCTCGGCAAGGCCGACGTCGTACTACCGGCGGACCTCGCTGCCATTGATCGCCTCCCGCCGTTCGGTACGGTCTTCCGTTACGACGAGGTCCTCCCGAAAGCGGGGAAGGATCGATCTCGGTGGCTCGGGTGGATTCGGGCCCTACGGGCCTTTGTCGAGTCGCATCAGCCTTAGGGCGCATGCCATGCCCGTCGTGCTCCAGACGACACTGTTGCTGATCTGCTCGAACGCGTTCATGACATTCGCTTGGTGCGCCCACCTCAAGGACATGAGCAGCCGGCCATGGTTCATCGCGGCGCTGGTGAGTTGGGGCGTGGCGCTCGCCGAGTACCTGCTGCACGTGCCCGCGAACCGGATCGTCTACGCAACAATGAAGCTCGGGCAGCTGAAGATCCTGCAGGAGGTGATCGTGCTCTCCGTGTTCGTGCCGTTCGCGGTGCTCTCCATGAAGCAGCCGCTGAAGCTCAACTACCTGTGGGCGGCCATGTGCATCCGCGCGGCCGTCTACTTCGTGTTTCGGGAGTCGTGAGGTCCGCCCGTCGGAACCCACCTGGCGTATTCAGACCAGCTTGGAATACGTCGGCGTGTAGAGATGGGAGCGGATGAACGCCTCCATGTCGGCGGGACGCTCGACACCGGTGAGGCCGCTGTCGAAGACGAGCGTGGCAACGCGGACCGCGGTCTTGATTTCGGTCTCGAGGATGTTCGCCTGCAGCGGGTAGAGCAGACCTTGCTGGAGCAGCTCCGGAGCCACTTGATCAGCCACCGCCTTCGCCGCCTCGATGAACATCTCGTCGGAGACGCGCGTGGCTTGGGTGGCGTAGATCGCCAGGGCGACCGCGGGAAAGATGTAGAAGTTGTTCGCCTGTCCGGGGAGAAAGGTCTTGCCATCGAGGTGCACGGGAGCGAATGGCACGCCCGCCGCGTAGATCGCCTTCCCACCGGACCAGGTGTAGGCTTGCTCGGGCGTGCACTCGGCGCAGCTGGTGGGGTTCGACAATGCGAGAATGACCGGACGCTCGTTGATGCGCGCCATGGCCTCGATGACGGGTCGTGTGAACGCTCCGCCGATCGTGCTGACCCCAATGATCGTCGTCGGCTCGATGCTTTCGATTGCGGCGACAAAATCCCGGGTCGGAGCGTGAGGGTGTGCATAGGGCAGTTGGAAATCGACTAAATCGGTGCGGGTGGACTCGAGCAGCCCGTTTATGTCGAACATGTGCACGCGGGATTGGGCATCTGCGAGGCTCATGCCTTCTGCCACCAACGCCGAGCAGAGCAGGTTTGCCAGGCCGATGCCGGCGGAACCCGCGCCGAGGAACAGGTATTTCTCGTTCGTGAGCTGGGTGCCCTTGAGCTTGACGGCGTTGATCATGCCGGCGAGCGTGATGCCTGCCGTGCCCTGGACGTCATCGTTGTAGACGCAGTGCGTATCGCCGTAGCGCTGGAGCAGGTGGACCGCGTCCACGCCGGTCCAGTCCTCGAAATGGATGCAGCATTTCGGAAACACTTCCTTGACGGCCTCGACGAATTCATCGACGAATGAAAAGAGATCGTCTTTGGAGGGCCGCCGCTCGCGCAGGCCGAGATAGAGCGGGTCGGCGAGGCATTGCTCGTTGTTCGTTCCGGCATCAAGATACATCGGCATCAGAACGTGCGGCGGCACGGCGGCTGCGGCGGTGTAGAGCTGGAGCTTTCCGATCGGAATCCCCATGCCGTTGGCGCCCAGGTCGCCGAGACCGAGTATTCGTCCGCCGTCGGTCACGCAAATGAATCGCACGTCCTTTACGGGCCAGTTGCGCAGGACTTCCTTCACATGGCCCCGGCGCGTGATCGAGAGATACATCCCGCGCGGACCGCGGAACATATGGCCGAATTTCAGGCACGCATCACCGATCGTGGGATCGTAGATGATCGGCAGGAACCGGGCCGGATCGGACATGATCGTCCGGTAGAAAAGCGTCTCGTTGTGGTCGAGGAGGTTGGCGAGATAGATGTAGCGGTCGATGTCCGAGGTCTTGTGGCTGAGTTGGAGAAGGACGCGAGAGAGTTGCACCTCCTCGGATTCGGTCGTGTCGGGAACGAGGCCGACGAGGCCGAGGGCTTGGCGCTCGGCCTCGGTAAAGGCGGTGGATTTGTTGAGCGACGGATCGTGGAGGAGATCGGCGCCGCGTTTGGTGACGGGAGGGCTCATGGTGCGTGGGGGTTTCGGTGTTGAGAGAAGCTCGGACCGTGGCCGCAGAGATGGACGCAGGCTCCCTGGGAACGTTGCGCAAGAATAACCTGGCCAACGGCACTTCGGGGAGTCTTGGCCGGTCACGCCATGCCCGGAATACCGCACGCGACGCTGCCGCTCATGAGGCAGCGGTTCCGTCTGCTGGCGTGAGTCGATTCCATAGCCGTGAGAGCCTGGCCATAGAGGTCGGCCAGCGGCTGACGGGAGACGACGTCGTGCGGGACTTGGAACAGGTGACGATACAGCGTGGTAAGCCGAAGACGATTCGGGTCGACAAGGGCCCGGAATTGTGCCCGAGGAGCTTGGATCTGTGGGCCTCCTTCAACAGTGTGAAGCTCGACTTCAGCAGGCCAGGAAAGCCCACGGATAACGCGGTGATCGAATCATTCAACGGCAGGCTTCGCGACGAGTGCTTGAACCAGCACTGGTTCGTGTCGCTCGACGAAACTCGCGCCGTGACAGAAGCGTGGAGGGAGGACCACAATCGCGTCCGTCTGCATGGTGCTCTGGGCAACCGGCCGCGCGTGGCTAACAACCCGGTTGGTACCAAGTTGGGGGCAGCGTCAGCGGAAATTCCGCGGGGTGCGTCTCCTTGCGGAAACGCCGGGAAGAGGGAATACCCTCGACAGGGATCGAACCTGTAACCTTCAGCTCCGGAGGCTGACGCTCTATCCAATTGAGCTACGAGGGCGGACGACAACGAGTCTATCACCCTCAGCCGCTGGGTGAAGGAGGAGCTTCCAGCCGGGGCCGCGGCGGCTATGCCGAGCGACGCAGCGGGCTCGCCGGCTCGCCGGCCTGTTCCACATCGGCCGTGGCAGGCCGACCTCTTCCGTCGGCCACCTTCGGCCGGCCGAGGGACCCATGCGGCCCGTCGATGCGAATCGTTCGCTCTTCGCCACCTTCAGCCGCTGCCGCCAAATCCTGTAGCTGCTGATACCGCTGCCGATACGCCCCAAACTGCAGAAGTCCCACCAGGCGACCGGCCACCGCCGGCACCAGGCCCAGCGGCGCCCGCGCCAGCGAGTGCCGCACCACTTCATAGAGATGCAGCGGCAATCCCGACAGCAGCGATTCGCCCGCCAGCGATCGCCAAAACAGCCGCTCCGCATGAAGCCCGGCCATGAATGGGTTCGTCCGCCGCCGCTCCACTCCGCATTCGACTCGCGACGACGGCTCGACCATCACTGGGCAGCCGATGCGGTCGAGCGTGACGGCCATGTCGGTGTCGGCGCATTCATCGCCACAGACCAGGGAAAATCCATTGCCTGCCATGTCGAGCACGTCGGCCCGCCAGAAGCCGACCTCAAGGCACGGTGCCATCGGGTCGTCGGCATGCGCGAGTCGTCGCCCGCCGCGGCCACACCGCACCCCGGTGGAAACGGTGCGGCCAGCGTCGTCAACAACAGGCACCACGGCGCCCGCATCGCCCGCCTCGAGGATCGCCAGCGGCGCGTCGGTCCAGCCCGGCGTGGCCCGCCAGCCGGCGGTGAGCACGTGAATCACCGCCGCCTCGCTCGCCGCGATGCCGAGATTCACACACGACACGAGCCGCGCGTTCGACGGCGCCTGCACAAACCGCACCTCGTCGCGAATATTCCACGGATCGGCATACGGCCGGGCCAGCACGACCACGATCTCCGACTCGTCGGGCCGGTTTTCGAGCACGCTGACGAGCGTGTCTTCCAGATCGCTCACGTCGGTCGTCAGCGGAATGACGATCGACAACCGCGGTATGGCGTGCATGACATGTGGCATTGGTGCGCTCCCCCAGCGCGAAACCTGGCGCGAAACCCTGATGCAGGATGCTCGCGGCGAAACTCTCGGCAGACCTTGCCGTCCAGCCGGTAGCCTCGTTAGGCGGCTGCCCGGTGCGGCTGCAATTCGGTGAACAGGTTGACCGTGTGCAGCATCTCGCCGTCGGCGTCGTAGAACTGGAGCACGCCGACATCGATCAGCCACATCGCGAACATCTCGGTCACCCGATAGCACCGGGCCACGCAGCGGCCCCGGTCGATACGAATGTTTTCCTGGACGTCGGCAACGTCGATCGCGTCGGCGCCAAGATCGAGAAAATACCGCGTGACAAGCTCTCGGACATCCGCGGCGTGCATGTGCATGCGCATGGCAGGCAACCTCCTGTTGCGGTCTTTCGAACGACTTCCTGTCGAACGGGGCGGAAACGTACTGGCGAACCGCCGTCAGCGAAAGGCTGCTTTGCCGGATCCAGTCCGACGCCCCATCCATCCGCCACGAGGGAGATCGACCAGCCACATCCCCGGGAATCACGTCCGCGACGGCAGTCTCCCCAACCCTCACCACCCGGTGAGATTCGCCACGTTGCCAAAACCCTACAGCCTGTAGATCCACGCTGGATCGGCGTATCGCTCGCGAACGAGCCGGGCGACCGCCGCCTCCGGCCAGGCCAACCGCGACTCCGCCGCTCCGAAGGCCTCGCGTACAGCTGCCGCCAGCCGCTGCGACCCAAGGCCAAGGTTGGCCAAAAACGCCCCGTGCGGCCGCCGCCCCCGATAGTCCGGCTCCCGCGGCGGATGCCGCAGCACGCCGGAGACGAGATCGAGATTGAGGCTGTCGAGGAGCGTGCCGTGGTAGAGCACTCCATGCCGCTTTACCCGCAGCGCGTTTCCCGAAACCTTCCGCTCGCCGTCATCGCTCTGGATTGCCAGGTCGCTCAGCCCGCGGCGAACCACCGGCAGATCGGTCTGCTTGGAGAGCGCCTCCGCCAGCGGATCGAGCATGGCCGCATGAATCTGTTCGATCGGCGGAGTGGCCTCCGGGTGGGGTGTGATCACCGACCACATCAGGCAGCCCGGCCCGAGCACTACCGTCGCCCCGCCGCTGGGCCGCCGCAGAATTCCGACTCCCCGCTCCGCGCACACCCCTCGATCCACTTCCTCGTCGACGCAACTCGATGACCCGAGCACGACGACCGGCTCTGTCGCCATCCAGACTCGCACCACCACCTCGGAAACGGTGCCCTCATGCGCCCCCTCGAGCAGAGCCTCATCAAGGGCCAACTGGCCCGCGGGGCTGGGAAGATCGACATTGAGCCAGACGGCGTTTGGTTTCAAGTGCATTGCGGACGATCTGGCGACCAGAAAAACGGAGGCTCGGGGGTCGACGAACGCTCGACGGGCGTATCCTCGCCCGGCGAGGAGCGAGTTCCGCCGCCCGGCCGGCGGACGGCATTGGGTGCCGCCCATGAGCCGGTGCGTCACCAATTCGGGATGTGCTCAAGATCGCGATCGTTGACTGACAAGCCCTCCATCCTACACTTCTCATCATGTCGCAAACCACGCCCCGCCCGGTCGCCCCCAACGATTCTCTGCCGCCGGTCGAGCCGCCGAGCGCCGGCTTTCTCGTGCAACTGTTTCTGGTGCCGGCGATCATCGTGGCCATCATCGTCTGCGTCTGGCTGGCCTTCCACTGGCTCGCCCACCTCGGCAACGACCCGCAGGCCTATGTCCGGACGCTCCGCCGCAGCAACGAGGGCCGCTGGCAGGCGGCGCTCAATCTTGCCAACGATCTCCGCGGCCCTGGTGGTGCGGCGCTCAAGACCGACGAAACCCTCGCTGACGAACTCGGCCGCATTCTTTCGGAAGAGGTGAGCAGTGGCCGCACGGGTGAGCAGTCGCAGACGCTCCGGCTCTACCTCTGCCGCGCCCTGGGTGAATTCACGATTCCAACCGCGGCCGGGCCACTCATCGACCAGGCAACGCGGGCCGCCGATCCGCAGACGTCGCGGGCCGCGGTGGAGGCGCTCGCCGTACTCACCACCAATCTGGTGGCCGCTGGCCGCAGCGCCGAGGCCCCGGACGGCATCGTGCCTGCCGTCGTCACCGCCTCCCGCAGCGACGACGCGCCGCTGCGGGGTGCCGCCGCGTTTACGCTCGGTGTGGTGGGGGGCGACGCCGCCATCGAGCGGCTCGTGCAACTGGCGGCCGATGACAGTGAAGACGTGCGGTTCAACGCTGCGCTTGGCCTGGCCCGGCAGGGCCGCGACGAGTCGCTCGATACGCTTGCCGAGATGCTCGCGCTCGACGATGTCGCTCCGCCGCCGGGCAGCGATGATCCCGTCGCCCAATCCCGCCGCTACAAGCGGGCGCTGGTGGTGATCAACGCGTTGCGGGGTGTGGCGGCTCTTGTCGATGCCACGAGCGGGCCGCCGCCGGCGATGATTATGGAGCGGATCGAGGCCCTGCAGCAGGATCCAGTCGGCGACGTTCGGTCGAGCGCGGCTGCGTTGCTCAAGAAGATCGAGCGGCTGCGGAAAGCCGCCTGAGGCCACTCCACCTGCTACGCGTCGAGAAACTCGTCGAGCGCCTCGCGGAGCATGTCGGTATCGGGCTTGGTGCCCGTCCAGGCCTGGAAATCGATCGCCATTTTCTCGGCGTGAATCTCGAGCCCGTCGATCGTGCAGGCCCCTGCCGCAGCTGCCAACGCAATGAGCGGCGAGGGCTGCGGCACCAGCGGCAGGTCGGCCACGACCATGTCGCCCCGTAGGCCGATCAGTCCGGGCGCGCTCTCCGATCCGTCGGCTGCGAGCGCCGAGACGATGATGCCGACCGCGGCCGGAATCTCGAGCGTCGGTGCCCAGGGAAA
>JBIKNV010000074.1:0-9684 GCA_044358475.1 Pirellulales bacterium
GATCGGCGCCCGCCTCACCGAAGAGCTCGAGCCCGGCATGTACAACTACGGCAATCTGCAGGTGACCTTCGCCGACGGCTCAGTCGGCTGGTACGAGGCGGGCTGGGGGCCGATGATGAGCGACGTCGCCTTCTTCGTGAAGGATGTCGTGGGCCCGCAGGGCTGCGTGAGCATCGTGGGCGTGCAGGAAGGGAGCGTCGCCAGCGACGATGTGGAAGGACACACGAAGGCCGCGCGGCTGCGGCTGCATCACGGGCAATTGGCCGCCGACGGCTCGTTTGCGAAGGCCGATGAAATCATCGAGTGTGCCGACGAGCCTGACCACGACGGGCTCTGCATGCTCGAGCAGAAGCTGTTTCTCGATGCGATCGAAAATGACCGCGATCTCTCGGCCCACATGGCCGACGCGGTCAACAGCCTGCGGATCGTATTGGCCGCCGATGAGTCGTTTCGCACCGGCCGCACGGTCGACCTTCCCGCCTGATTGCCAGAGTCGGCATTGCCTGCAGACCGCTCACGGCAACTGCACAGCGGTGCCGAGGCCGGCGGCAAGGCGGGCGTCGGCGCGGCCCTCGACGATCGCGATTTCGAGAAAGCCCTGCGAGCCGACGAGCACCACGGGCGTGTCGCGCGGGGCATCGCCGTAGGTGCGGACCAGCGTGGAAATCTCGTTGGCCCCCACGCGGATCCACCCCGCCCGCTCCAGCCGCGGCAGCAGCGCGGCTGGGAGATTCGTGATCAGGTTACCGAACGTGTCGACATGGATCACCTCGCCGACGAGGCCGGAGGCCGTCTCCTGCGGCTGCGGCCAAGGGAGTGACATAAGCTCTTCTGCCCGTGGTCCAAAAGCCGCCGGATCCGCCCCGTCGATGATCTCGACCGCCAGTGGGGCGATCGCGTCGCGGCCATGAAATGTCGCAGCGGCTGCTGGCGGCGGAGTGAGCGCACGGGCGTCGGCGAGCGGGGCCCTCGTGAGGGCCCATGACAACACGCCATTGTCGGGGCAGATGAATTCCTGTGAGCCCACCCGCGCCCAGAGCAGCCGTCGCGACGTGCCCACCCCCGGATCGACGACGATCAGGTGGAGCGAGCCGGCGGGAAAGGCGGCGCAGACCTGCCCGACGAGCCAGGCCGCGGCCCGCACGTCATGCGGCGGCACGTCGTGGGCGATATCGATGAGCATGGGCGGTGTCTGCGCATGCAGGAGCCGCCCCTTCATTTCAGCGACATAGCCGGACCCGGATCCGAAGTCGGTCGTGAGCGTGACGATGCGGGGCATAGCGTTTTATACCTTCCCATTCGTGTTCCGGCCTCGTGATGGTCGCAGATGGTGTGGCAAGTGTTGTGACCTGTTGTGCTCAATGTCCCTGTCGATCGCTACGACGCCCTCGTATGCTACGTTACGTCGAGACGGGTATTCGTGTGTCCTTTCCGAGTGTCGTGAATTCATGCCATCCGAGCGATTCATTATGAAGCTCTCGCTGCTGCTCCTTGCGATTGCGCTTGCCGTTCCGCTGACTGCCAGCCATGCCGCCGACGATCGCCAGCCCGAGACCGTCGTAACGCAGGAGTTGCTCAACAGCATCCACATCGCGCCCCAGCTCATCCTCGAGCCCTTCCCGGCCTATGCGGAGAAGTTTTTGCCTTTCGCGATGGCCGCGAGTATCGAGTCGACGCACAAGGGTCGTCTCTGGACCTGCTGGGCGGGTGGGCAGGACGGCCCCAACGCCTATCTGCTCGCGAGCTACAGCGACGACCGGGGCACGTCGTGGCGCGATCCGGTGTTCGTCATCGATCCGCAGGCCCATGGCCTGAGGATGGGCACGCGGCTCGGCTCCTTCTGGTGTGATCCGATGGGGCGGCTCTGGCTCTTCTTCCATCAGTCATGCGGGATGTTCGACGGCAGCTGCAGCAACTGGTTTGTCCGCTGTGACGATCCTGATGCCGACCAGCCTGAGTGGACCGAACCGGTTTTCATCGGCTTCGGTGCATCGCTGAACAAGCCGATCGTGCGTGCGAATGGCGAATGGATCCTCCCCGTATCCCTGTGGGAGCGCTGGCATATCGACAAACCCTTCGCGGACTACTACCGCGACCTCGACGCCGTGCGCGGCTCGAACGTCTTCGTGTCTGACGACGAGGGGGCAAGCTGGCGATATCGCGGCGGGATCATCTTCGAGGACAGCTGCTTCAACGAGCACTCGGTCGTTGAGAAGCAGGATGGCACACTGTGGATGCTTTCCCGCTGCATGACGGAGATTGCCCAGAGCTTCTCGACGGACGGCGGCACGACCTGGCAGCGGCAGACGACCTTCTTCCCGCACGTCAACAGTAAGGCCGTGTTTCGTCGCCTCGAGTCGGGCAGCATCCTGCTCGTCAAGCACGGACGGAATTTGGCCACGACGGCAAGCCGTGAGAATCCAAACGATTGGGGAGTTCGCGACAATCTGACGGCCTTCCTTTCGACCGACGAGGGCCGCACCTGGTCCGCCGGCCTGGTGCTCGACGAGCGCACCGGCGTCTCCTATCCAGACATCGCCCAGACTCCAAACGGCGACATCTACGTCCACTACGACCGCAATCGCACCGGCGACGCGGAGATCCTCTTCGCCCGCTTCCGTGAGGAAGACGTGCGGGCCGGGAAACTCGACTCCGCAGCCGCAACGCTGAAAAATATCGTGAAAAGTCGCCAGCTCGGCATGAACCGTGGCGGAGCGGCCGCGGCCACGGCGCGGTAAGGGCCATGCCGCGAATCGGCACGATCCGACGCGGCATCACCCGCGGCGCATTTCCTGCCGGTAGCGGCCGAGGGTGACGCCCACTCGGTCGCGGAAGAGATTGGAGAGGTGCTGCACCGACGCGAACCCCGCCCGCTTCGCGATTGCCTTGAGGGGGAGATCGGTGCCAACCAGATCCGCTTTGACCTGTGTCACCCGCACGTTCATGATCAACGCCGTCGCCGATTGGCCGACGGCCTGCCGGAGAAGGCGGTCGAGTGTGCTCCTGGAGACAAAGAGTTTTGCGGCAACATCGGCAGCCGTGAGCCCGGCGCAGGCCTGTGCGCGAATCATCTCGAGGGCCGCCTGCGCTTCCGGCGACTCCGCGGCCACGATGTCGGTGGACTGCCGAGCCACCACGCCGCGGGGCGGAAACAGCGCCCGCGCCGCGACCCGCCGGCCCTGCATCAGCCGGGCGAGCGCCGCGGCTGCCTCGTAGCCGACTGTGAAGGCGTTCACGTCAACGCTGCTCAACTGCGGCGTCGAGGCCCGGCAGAAGACCTCGTCGTTGTCGATGCCCATCACGGCCATGTCGTCGGGCACCCGCAGGCCGAGCGACAGCGCCGCATCGAGGACGAGATGGGCCTGCTCGTCGTCGCAGGCGAGGATGGCCACGGGCCGCGGCAGCGACGCCAGCCACTTCGTGAGGTCGCCCATCCCCCCGGCCGACCAGCTGACATCGCGGAGAACCGTGCGCTGCGAGCGGAAGCACGAGCCCAGACCACCGGACCGCCGCACTCGTTCCAGGAACCGGTCGCGACGCACGTCGATCCAGCCGCGCCTGAGCCGAAACAGGTCGCACCAGGCGAAATGCCGGAAGCCCCGTTCATGAAAATGCTCGAAGGCGGCATCGGCCACGGGTTTGTTGTCCACGCCCACGAGCGGCAGCCCTTCGTCGGGCGCGCCGCCGCGGACGTCGATCACAGGCAGACCCGTCGCCAGCACGGCCCGGGCCATCCGGGGTGAGTCACAGCGGACGATGATGCCGTCGCCTTGCCACGACCGAAGCCAGCCGGGCGGCCGGTCGTCGAGGTTGCGGGGCTCCAACCGCAACGACCACGGCCCGTGCTCGGCGGCGTAGCGGGCCACCCCATCCACGATCTGACGGCCATGGCCGCGGGAGGTCTCGACGAGAAGGGCCACACGAGAAAGTTTCCGCCGCATGCCATGCCTCACACCGAACGACACCGACAATCGTGGGCACTGCGTCGCGACATCGCATTACGCTGTTTCGAACTATCAGCCCCGGCCTCACGTCATCGCCGAGCCCACGCACCGACCGTACCCAGCCTGACAAGATCCTGCAAATGTTTGAAGAAATGATGCAATCGCGAGGTGCCGCCCGAGCGGGCAAACTGTTGAATTCTCCACTCCGGTGACAAGGAGCAAGCATGAGATTTATCTTCGTCGTCCTCGCCGCGCTACTCCTCGCCGCGCCGGCTCGACCGTACGCCGCCCAGCCGGCAGGCGACGTTCCTGCCTTCGCCGGGCCGACCCCCGACACGCCCCGCACGATCTCCATCCCGACTGTGGACATTTCCGGCGACACTGGCCGGCACGTCGTGGTGGCTCGGGGCAACGACACGGTCTACCAGGGACACTGTGACACCGTGCTCCTGGCCGACGGCCAAACCATGTATGTCGCCTGGTGCATGAATCATGCCGGTCACCTCGGCCCGCTCGCCCGCAGTGACGACGGCGGGCGGACCTGGACCCCGCCGCTGAACGTGCCACCAGACTGGCAGGACGTGAAACAGACCACTCCCGTCCTCCATCGCCTCGCCGATCCGCAGGGCGTCGAACGCCTCTTTCTCTTCGGCGGCTGTGATTTCCCGGGAAACATCCGCCGGGCGTATTCCGAGGACGGCGGCCGCACCTGGTCTCCGTTGGTGGCACTTGATCTCGTCGGCGAGGTCGCCCCCAAGAGCATCCTCCCGTTCGATGACGGTAGGAGGCTCGTCATGTGGTCCGACCGCCGCGACCCGGCGAACGCCAAGGATCCGCACCCTGTGGTGTGGCAGAGCGAGTCACTCGACGGTGGTCTGACGTGGAGCAGAGAACGTGTCGTGCTCATCGTGCCCGGCCAGTGGGCGCAGCCCTGCGTGACCCGGTCCGCCGACGGTCAGCGGCTGCTGATGCTCATGCGGGAGAACACGCGGCGGCACAACTCTCTGTATTCGGTGAGCACGGACGACGCCCGCACCTGGAGCGAACCCAGGGAACTGCCGGCAGCGCTGACGGGCGACCGTCACGTCATCAAGCGGGCCCCCGACGGGAGGCTTGTCGTGGCCTTCCGTGACATGGCTAGGGCCAGCCCCACCTACGGTCACTACGTCGCGTGGGTCGGGACCTTTGAGGACATCGAAAACCGCCGCGAGGGCCAGTACCGCATCAAGCTCCTGCACAACGCCAACCGCACGGCCGCCGACGCCCCCGGCACCGGCAACACCGACTGCGGCTACTCCGATCTCGAACTGCTTCCCGACGGCACGTTCGTCGCCACGACCTACGTCAAGTATGCCCCCGGCCCCGGGAAAAACAGCGTCGTCAGCGCCCGCTTTACACTCGGCGAGACGGACGCCCTGGTGCAGTCACGGGACACGTCCGTTCGTGGCCCGAGCCTTCTGCCGGCCGGCTGGAATCCGGCGCTGGCCGGCGACGCCGTGCTGCGACGGCTGGTGCGGGTGACCGCCCCGCAGGTGAAGGGAGCCCACGACGCCGAATTCGTCTGCGTCGGTGACCGGGCCTACGTCGTCGAGCACGACAACGACGTGTCGCCGGGGCACGGCGCGGGGAAGGCCATGTACTGCGTGCTCACGGTGATAAACCTGAAGACCCTCGCGGTGGAGAAGACGCACCTCCTCGCCAAGGCTGCCCAGACATTCGCCAACGTCACGCTGCCGGATGCCGAAATCTTCGTGCCTCGCATTATCCGCAAAGACGAGCATACGCTCCGCACGTTCTTCTGCAGCCAGCCGGCGGGTGAGCAGGCGGTGACGTGGTACCGCGATTTCGACCTGCGCACGCAGACCTTCGAGGATCGCATCCACAAGGCCAAACTGCGGACGGCGGCGGGCACGTTCGACATGGAGCCCCGGCACTTTCATGCCGACGCGGCGGCCGTGGGCTTCCACAGGCCCGCCGTCAACAACGGCCTCTACATCTTTGATTCGTTCAAGGAGTTCGGCGGGCGTACCTACGTCGCGATCAACAACTTCCCCGGCAAGCAGAACGCGTTGGCCGTGCTCGACGACGACTTCGCGACCTTCGAGGTCATCGGGCACTATAACGAGCCGCAGGCGCAACAACTCAGCGAGTCGGCCGTCAACCGGCTGCCTGACGGCACCTGGATGGCCATCTGCCGCAACGATGCCGGCAACTATCACTTCACGACCAGCCACGACGGCCACACCTGGACCGTCGGCGCGCCCCGGCCGTTCGTGCCCAACGGCCTCAACTCCAAGCCGACGTTCGATCGCTTTGGCGACACCTACTACCTTGGCTGGCAGGAGAATACCCGTGTCGGCGGCTGCAACCGGAGCGTCTTCAATATCGACATCTCCCGCGATGGAAAAACATGGGAGCGCAAGTATCGTTTCGAGACGCCGCACTCGTTTCAGTATCCGACCTTTCATGAGCACGACGGCACGATCTGGCTGACCGTGACGCAAAGCGACCACAAAGGCACCACCGACCGGATCATGTTCGGCCGGCTCGAGGCCGTGGGCGCGTTCGAGCCACAGCAGGGGCTGAAGCGGATCGAGTGGCCCGCGCCGCCTGACAAGGCGCAGGTCGGCCGTGCGGCTGAGCGCACACCCGATCCCCTGGCGCCATCGGTGATCGTCGACCCCGGCGCGGAGTTTCAAGACACCGCCCGGCCCGGCGGGATGATCATCGGCATGGACCGCACGCCTCAGGGCCGCCTCTGGGGCTGCTGGACCGGCACTGGCGACAAGCAGGACGGCTACTTCCTGCTGGCCACGAGCGACGATGGCGGCACCACGTGGTCGAAGCCGCGGCTCGCCGTGGGCGCACGAACGGAGGCCACCCAGCGGGTGCACGGCGCCCTCGTTGGCAATCTCTGGACCGATCCCCGGGGTCGCCTCTGGCTCTTTTTCGACCAGCAACTGGGCGACCCGCAGGGGCGGATCACCAATTGGTGGATGCGGTGCGACGACCCCGACGCCGCCACCCCGACGTGGTCGGAGCCGGTGATGTTCGCCGAGGGCTGCACGCTCAATAAGCCGACGGTGCTCGCCAATGGCGACTGGCTCGTGCCAGTGTCGGACTGGCAGAAGAAGACCGCCCGCGTGTTCGCCTCCACCGACTCGGGCGCGACGCTCAAGGAGCGCGGCAGCCTCCTGTTTCCCGACTGGGAGTTCGACGAGCACATGATGGTGGAGTTGAAGGACGGCCGCCTCTGGATGCTCGCCCGCACGAAGGGGCAGCCGTTCGAGAGTTTTTCCACCGACGGTGGCCGCACCTGGAGCGAGCCGCGGCAGGCCGCGACGGTGCAGAACATCAATGCCCGGTTCTTCCTGCGCCGGCTCCGGTCTGGCCGCATCCTGCTCGTCAAGAACGGCTCGCCCACCGAGCGACTCGCGCAGCGGTCGCACATGACCGCCTGGCTCTCGGAAGACGAGGGGCGCACCTGGCAGGGGGGCCTGCTGCTCGATGAGCGGGCCGCCGTGTCGTATCCCGACGGGTTCGAATCGCCTGATGGCCTCATCCATATCCTCTATGACTGGAATCGCCACACTGACGCCGAGATCCTTCTGGCCACGTTCCGCGAGGCCGATGTGCTCGCCGGCCGCCCCGTCGCGCCCGACACGAAACTGCGTCGGCTCGCCAACAAAGCCACCGGCCCGAAGCCCGAGACGCTCTACAACGGCATCGAACTTCCCGACGTCTGGCCACCGCGGTTTCGCGACCCGAAGTCGGTCGAGCCGATGGACGTACCCTACCTGCGGCGACCACCGAAAGTCATCTCGATCGACGTGGGCCGTCAATTGTTCGTCGATGATTTCCTGATTGAGTCGACTGACCTCGAGCGGGTTTTTCATCAGGCGGAGAAGTTCGCGGGAAACCCGGTGTTTCAGGCAGAAGCCGAAACCGAGACAAGCCGCAATAACGTCGTCTATCTCGGGCAGGGAGGCGTCTTCTTCGATCCTTCGGAGCAGCTCTTCAAGATGTTCTACACGGCCGGGTGGAGGGGGCCGTTCGCCCTGGCAACAAGCCCCGATCTCAAGGACTGGACCCGGCCGCAACGCAAACAGCATGGCGGAAACGTCCTCCTGCCCGAAGGCACGGCCTGGGGCACAGGATCCGGATCGACGGCCGGTGGTGACAACGCTTTGTGGTATGACGTCACCGCGTCTGATCCGCGAGAACGGATCAAGTACCTGACCTGCTGGATGCATGCTCCGAAGGGTCAGCGCCTGGGCGGTCTCACCCATAGCCTCCAGATGTCCGACGGAGTTGCCTGGTCAGCCCCCGTCGCCTGCAATCGGGCCGCCGGTGACTACGGCTCGTTCTTCTCCAACCCATTTCGTGACAAGTGGGTGCAGAGCATCAAGCGGGATGGCCCCCGTGGACGCTGCCGATACTACGTCGAGACTGACCGCTTTCTCGACGGGGCAGACTGGTCACAGGCGGTTTACTGGACCAATGCCGACCGCCTCGATCGGCCCGAGCCTGCCGGCGACTATCCCGGATGTGAGGCGGCGGGAGATCCGCCCCAGCTGTACAGCCTCGCCGCTGTGGCCTACGAAAGTCTTTTGGTTGGCATGCACCAGATCCATCGCGGGCCGAAGAACGAAATCTGTCAGGCCGGCTCGTTTCCCAAACTGACCGATCTGGAACTGGGCTTCAGTCGTGACGGCTTTCACTGGGATCGGCCCGACCGGCGAGGCTTCATTCGGGGTGAACGGCGGGCGGGCGCGTGGGACCGGGCCTATGTGCATACCACAACGGGCATCTTCGTGGTGCTCGATGACCAACTCGTCTTTCCCTACTGCGCCTATTCCGGTGACGCTGGCAACGGCCGCAGCGATATGTATGGCGGCGGGGCGATCGGACTGGCGACCCTCCGCCGTGACGGCTTCGCCAGCATGAACGGTGCCGGCACGCTCACGACGCGGCCCGTGCGTTTCAAGGGAGACAACCTGTTTGTGAATTTCGAGGGCAGACTGCGTGTGGAATTGCTCGACGAAGCGGGAAAGCTCCTTGGCTCGTCGGCGGCCTTTTCCGGCGACAGCACCCGGCAGCGGATCGAACTGCCCGGAATGGCCGCCCGAGCGGGCCAGCGGGTCAGGTTTCGGTTTCACCTCGACCGTGGATCGCTCTACGCCTTCTGGGTGACACCAGATGCCGACGGCGCGAGCCACGGCTATGTCGCTGCCGGCGGCCCGGCATTCTCCGGCACTCTCGACGTAGCCCGTTGAGACGGGAAACGACGAGCGTCAGCTGGACGAATCAAGTGGGCCGGTGAACCGATGAAGTCGAGGCCGGCTTCAGCAGCCGGAAATCGGCTCACGCTCGCGATTTTCCCCGATCGTCACCGCGGCGCGAGCGGCACTTGCACCGGTGATGCGAGATACCCCACGAGATCACGCACCTGCTCATCGGTGAGTCCGTCCCACAGGCCTTCCGGCATCACCGAGACATTCCGTGTGATCACCTCGTCGATCTCCTCGCGGTCAAACACATGATCTGCGGTCGGCGTGCGGAGCGTGAGCGTGCGTTCGTCACGTGCCGCCACGGCCCCGGCGAACACACGGCCATCGTCGGTGATCACCTGCGTGAGCCGCCAGGCCTCGGGCACGACGGCGCTGGGATCGATCACATTCAGGATCACGTAATCGGCCTCGGCGCGGCCGGAGCCAGTGAGCTCCGGCCCGAGATTACC
>JBIKNV010000367.1:0-3548 GCA_044358475.1 Pirellulales bacterium
TACGAGTACGAGGCCCAATTGCAGCGGCAGCTCGGCGAGTTTGCCGTCCGGAGCCAGGCGGCCATCCACCGTAGCGATCAGGCCTTTCTCAGCATGGCGCTGGCGCTCGAAGAGGCCACCGATCGCAGCCGGCTTCCCGACACGACGACGCTCGCCCAGCCGGCCGAGTTTGAGAAGGTGCTGCCCTTCGACGTGACCGATCAGCCGGTGTCGCTCGAGCCGACGCTCCACCTCGACCAGCTCTCCCGCTATCTCAATCACCTGCACGAGCTGCGCCGGATCAACGAGGGGGACGATTCGGCCGACGCGCCGGGCTACGCGCTCAATCTGGTGCGACTGCCGGTGTCGATCATGCCGGGCGGCCGCACGCAGACCGGCCACGGCGCGGAGATCACCGTGATCGCCGAGCCCTGCCTCGGCGATGACCTGCTGCCGGTCACGTTTCGCAATCTGGTGATCAATGATCTCGTCGACCTGATCGCGCCGGCGCTTACCTACTGCGTGAACGACCCGCAGTGCCTCGCCTGGGCCCACACGATCGTGGGCACCGAGGTGGCAACGCCTGCAGACGCGGTCGCTGAGCGCCGTCAGGGGGTGATGGCGGCGATGCAGTCGCTCTCGGCGCGGCTGCCGGCGATCGCGCCAGCGGCGGCGCCGGCCGTCAAGACCCGCCGGGCCCGGATGCCGATCCCGTTCTCGCAGCTGGCCGACGTGAGCGGGATCCGGCAGATCGCGATCCTGATTCATGACACGCACATCGCGCTGGCCAACCATCCGGTGAGCCGCCCCTGCATCGAGTATGCCGATGTGCGATCGCACCTGGCCGAGGAGTTGGAGGCGGCCGCCGACTTTCTCGAGCAGGACCGGCAGCGGCCGCTCTGGGACCAGCTGACGGGCTGGAATCTCTCCGACCTCGTCCGCAGCCGCCGCATCGATGACCTTGCCCGGGTCCGCTGCCACGTGTTCACGACGATCGGCACGGGCGACGAGGGGGGCGATATCGCCGCCGCGCCCCGGCACGAGATCGGCGACGGCATCTGCTGCGACGAGCGGCTCACCGCCACGCCCGTCTGCCGCACGACCACGGCCGTGCTCGCCTGGGGCATCCTCGTCGAGTCAACGCTGCTCAACCAGCGGCTCATCGACGACATCCGCGAGTCGGGCTGCGGCGGGGCCTGCGCCGCAGGCTTCGCCGGACCGTTTTACGGCCCCGACCCGGCCCCGGAAGCCCGCGCGGCGTTCAACGACTACGTCCGCTGCCGCTGGCCGATTCGCGTGTTCGCCCTCGATCCGGTGAGCCAGGATCAAAACGTGGACGACGTCTACGCCCGCCGTCGAGAGCTCCAGGTGGCGATGGCGATGGCCTTTGCCAGCGGCCGCATGTCGGCCTCGGCGCTGACCCGCTTCTCGCGGCAGCTCGAGACCGACATGGCAACGGTCGCCCTCAACAAGACGGCCGTCGCCTTCGCCCACGGGACAGACACGTTTGGCTGGCGGTTCTCTCCCCGCGTGCAGACGCCCCCCACCCGCGGCACGCTGGCCACGTTCGCCGAGACCCTCTGCGGTCCGTCGCCCGATGCCGACCTCGCCCGCCGACAACTCGAGCCGGGGCAGCGGGAGTGCACGGCGATCATCGTGATGCCGTCGTTCGTGCCGTCGCTCACGCTCGACGTGCGGACCAACTGGTTTTCGCTGGCCCACCCGACGGTCACCGCGCAGACCATCCGGCAGACGATGCACCTCTCGCGAGCGGTGCAGGCGATGCGGCACCATGCCTGCGAGTGCCAGCGGTGTGGGCACCTGTATCGCCCCGGCGAGTTCGCCCGGCTGATGCGGCGGGTCGACCAGCTCGACCGGCGGCTGCCGCTACAGACGCTCGCCGCGCAGATTCCGCATGAGAACACCTGCGGCGGCTTCGAACTCTTCAATACCGGCATCACCGATCTGGCGCCGGAACTGGTCGGCTGGTACGGCGCCCCGGGCATCGACCCCGATGGTCCGACCACGCTCTTCCTGATCGGCAAGGGCTTCAGCCTCCACGACACCACGATCCTCGCCGGCGGCAGGCCCGTCACCGCCACGCTCATCAGCCGCGAGGTGCTCAAGGCGGAGATCCCGGCGGGCGTGGCCGTGCTGCCGGCAGTCTCCACGTGCCCGCCGGCAGCCCCCTGCCTCGGCCACCTCGGCTCCCGCACCGTGCGGCCCGTGGCTGCCGTCGAGCCGCTGCCTGCTCCCGCATCGGGAGTCACCGATGGCCCGGTGTTCGCCGACGCCCCCTGCTCTGCTGCATGCGGTGGCGGCCTCTGCAACGACCGCGAGATGGTCGATCTTCATCTCGCCACGCCGTATGGCGTGAGCAGCCATCTGTTGATTCCGGTGGTGCGACGACAGGCGTCGTCACGCTGCAGCCTCACGTTCGCCCCGGGCTTTGACGTCCAGCTCACGTTTTCCGTGGGCCGCTCGGCCACCGCGAAGGCCGACGTGGCGCGGGTCGATGAGTATTTCACGGCGAGCCGTGATGCGATCGTGATCGACACGCCTTCCGTCTTCGTGCCGCCGGCCAAGGCTGAGCTGCAGTTTTTGCTGCGGGACGCCGCCACCGGGAAGACGACGGCGACGTTTTCCTGCGGCGACCTGCCCTACAACGCCGCCCGGCAGGCCTACGTGATCGCGGGCGGCCCGCTGCGGAATCTGATCGGCGACACCTCGCGGCCGGCCACCGACAAGACGCTTCGTGGCGCGGTGAAGCCCTGGCTCGACAACGTGCTGGCCGAGGGCGGCCTCACCACCGACGGCGATGCCGCTACGGCCACGCTCACCGCCACGCTCGTGGCGGGCCAGCAGGAAATCCCGGTCGGCGGCTCGATCACCGTCACCGCCACCCGACGAGGCACGACGACCGCCAGCGAAGAATAGAACAGCTTCAGCTTGTCACCGTGTGGCACGAGCACCGGTTAGCCCGGTGTCACTCTCAGGAGCCCTTGCTCAAAACCCTTGGCAACCGCCTGGGCGGTGTTGGTTGCCCCGAGCTTCTCCTTGATGGCTCCCACATGGGCACGGGCCGTACGCTCCGTGATCGACAGACGGTGGCCGATTTCAATAAATGTCAGTCCCTCACGGAGCAGGTGAAGGACCTCCAGTTCACGTGGTGTCAGAGGGCCGCCTCGGTCGCGAGACGCCAGTTTCCGAGCGATGACCTCCCCGAGCGGATGTCCGCCATGGTGCACCTCGCGGACTGCCGCCACGAGATCGCCATACCGAGTTCCCTTGGTGATGTAGCCCGAAGCACCGGCGTCGATCGCGGCGATGATGTCGTCTTGATCTTCAGACGATGTGAGCATCAACAGTTTGGCATCGGCATCACGGGTTCGCAGCCGACGGACGGTCTCGATGCCGTTCATGCCGGGCATGCTGATCTCGATGATCGTGACGTGCGGGCGCACCGCCGACCATGCGTCCAGCGCCGCTTTTCCATCCTCTGCCTGGGCGACGATTTCGAAGCCGTCCTCGGCCCCGAGGGTATGGACCCGCCCCTCACTCAACAGTGG
>JBIKNV010000368.1:0-3543 GCA_044358475.1 Pirellulales bacterium
CCTCGAAGCCACACAGGATCGGCTGGCCGCGGCGGCAATGACCCGAGATACCTCCCGCTTTCGGGTCCTCGAGCGGGGCCGCGTCGGCGTCGGTGGCGTCTATGATCTGATACGGCGGCTCGGCGCGTGGCGACGAGGCGAGCGGTTTGAGGCGGAGCACGGCGCGGGCCGCCCACGAGGCCGTGCATGACGCCCACAGCCATCGGTCTGCTCGCAATCGTCGCGGCGGTGCTCGCCGCCCTGCCGGCGGCGCTCACCCTGCTCAACCTGGTGGCGTTTTGCCGCGCCCCGAAAGCAGGCCAGTCGCGGAGCGTGTCGGTGCTCGTGCCAGCCCGCAACGAGGCGGCGGCCATCCCGCGGCTTATACAGGATGTGCTCGCCAGCCAAGGCGTTGATCTCGAACTCGTCGTGCTTGATGACGAAAGCACCGACGGCACGGGCGAGGTCGTCGCGCGGCTGGCCGAGCACGACCCGCGGGTGCGGCTCATTCGCGGCGTGCCACTGCCGCCAGGCTGGTGTGGCAAGCAGCATGCCTGCGCGCGGCTCGCTGACCATGCCCGCCACGACACCCTGATGTTCGTCGACGTCGACGTGTCGGTCACGCCGGAAGCCGTCGCCCGGGGTGTGGCGTTTCTCGATACCTCCGGGGCCGACCTCGTGAGCGGCTTCCCACGGCAGCAGACGGGGTCATTTCTCGAGTGGCTGCTCTTGCCTTTGATCCATTTCGTGCTGTTGGGCTTCCTGCCGATTGCACGGAGCCGCGCGACGAATTCGATCGGCATGGCGGCCGGGTGTGGCCAGTGGTTCATCACGCGTCGCGAGGCCTATCGCCGGGCCGGGGGTCATGCTGCGATCCGCGCGTCGCTGCACGATGGCGTGATGCTGCCGCGTGCCTACCGGCGGGCCGGCCTGCGCACCGACATCTTCGACGCCTCCGACATCGCCTCCTGCCGGATGTACACCCGCAGCCTCGACGTCTGGAAGGGCCTGGCGAAGAATGCCACCGAGGGCATCGGCAGTCCAGCGACGATCGTGCCGTTCACGATCCTGCTGGCCGGCGGCGGCATCGCGCCGCTGGTGTTCCTGGGCATCGGCCTGGCAGCCGGCTGGCGGGGCTGGCCCGTGTGGGCCGTGGTGGTGGTGGCGGCGGCGGTGGGCCTGTCCTATCTGCCAAGGCTCGTTACGGTTTTTCGATTCGGCCAGAGCCTCTCGAGCGCCGTGGCCCATCCGCTCGGGATCGCAGTCTTCCTGACGATCCAATGGTTTGCGCTGGTCCGCCGCGGGCTGGGGCTCAAGACATCCTGGCGCGGCCGCAGCCTTCAGCCCCAGTGAACTGCTGGACGGTGCCGTCTCTGGGTTGAAGGACACCCGCGAGTCACGGCGCCAGCCGTTCGATGATCCAGCCCTGGGCCGCGTCGCGGCGAAACCGCAGCCGGTCGTGGAGCCGGCTCGGGCGGCCCTGCCAAAACTCGATCCGCTCCGGTACGAGTCGGTAGCCACCCCAGTGGCTCGGACGCGGGATCGCCGCGTCGTCAGGGTGCTCGGCGCGGAACCGGACAAAGAGTTCCTCGAGCGTTGCCCGATCCGCAATCACCTCGCTCTGCGGTGAACTCCAGGCGCCGATTCGCGACGTGCTCGGCCGGCTCCGGAAATAGGTGTCGCTTTCGGCGGCCGTCGTCTGCTCGACGCGGCCCTCGATCCGCACCTGCCGCTCGAGTTCGGCCCAGTGAAACGTGAGGGCAGCATGGGGATTCGCCGCCAGTTCGCGTCCCTTGTGGCTTGTGTAGTTGGTGAAGAAGCAAAACCCCCGTGCGTCGAAGCCGCGCAGGAGAACGATGCGTGCGGAGGGATGGCCGTCGGGCGTGGCGGTGGAGAGCGTCATTGCCTCAGGCTCCGGCACACCGGCCGTCACGGCAGCGTCGTACCAGACCGCGAACTGGCGGATCGGATCGCGATCGATTGCCGCCTCATCGAGAGCGGCCTGCTCATATTCCTTGCGGGCGTGGGTAGCTCTGGGTTCCATCACGATGACTCCCGGTACACAAAAATTGGTTCACGAAACTCGCTGCATCTGAATGGAGGATGCCGCGACTCAGCCTGCTGACAGCCGCCGCGCCCGCGTGACGTCGGCAATCGCGTCGTCGACAGTCGCCGCGATGGCGGTGAGATGCCCCATCTTACGCCCCGGCCGCGGATCGCTCTTGCCGTAGAGATGCAGGCTCACGCCCAACACGCCGAGGGCCGCGGCCCAATCCGGCTCGCCCTGCTGCCAGCAGTCACCGAGCAGGTTGGCCATCGCCGCGGGAGCGAGTTGCTGCGGTGAGCCAAGGGGCAGACCACAGATGGCCCGCACCTGCTGCTCAAACTGGCTCGTCGCACAGGCGTTGATCGTGAGGTGGCCGGAGTTGTGCGGCCGCGGTGCGATCTCGTTCACGAGCACCTGGCCCGAACGCGTGACAAAGAATTCGACACAGGCCACGCCCACCAGGTCGAGCTTTTCCAGAATCCGCGCCGCCATCCCACG
The DNA here is from genome assembly GCA_044358475.1 of Pirellulales bacterium. Classification (GTDB taxonomy): domain Bacteria; phylum Planctomycetota; class Planctomycetia; order Pirellulales; family UBA1268; genus CACORA01. Next base: position 2,525 of record JBIKNV010000368.1, read on the forward strand.
GGCGGCGGCCGTCACGTCGTCCGGCAGCCCAGAGGGGGCCGAGGCGACGTCGAGGATGTGGTTGGCATGGGCGTTTCGCGAGGGCTCGAAGACGGCCGTCGTGCCATCGAGCCCACGGGCCGCGACGACGGAGATCTCGCAGTCGAAGTCGATCCAGCCTTCGAGCACACACTCGACCGGCCCCACCGCCTCCCACGCAGGCCCGATCTCGGGAGCCGCAGTGATCTTCCGCTGCCCCTTGCCGTCATAGCCGAACGCGGCCGTTTTGAGCACGCAGGGCAGGCCCACCTCGGCGACCGCCGCCTCCAGGTCTCCCTGCGACCGGACGACGCGGTGCGGTGCGCAGGCAAATCCATGAGCCACGAGAAATGCTTTTTCCCTCGCCCGGTCCTGAGTCGTATGCAACACCTGCGGCCCCGGCCGCACCGGCACGACGGCCTGCATGGCCCGGGCTGCCTCGACCGGGATGTTTTCAAACTCGAACGTCAGCACGTCGAGCGACCGGGCGATCTCGGCGAGCCGCTCGCGATCCTCGTAGCCGACGACATGCACACGATCGCAATGAGAGGCGCACGGGCAGTCGGCCACGTCGGAAATGGCCTCCACGCGATAGCCCATCCGCTTCGCGGCCACCGCGAACATCGCGCCGAGCTGACCGCCTCCCATCACGCCGAGCGTTGCGCCAGGCAGAATGGGGCGATTGTGCTGGTGAAGGGCAGGGAAGGGCGTCGTCATTCCGTGACCAAGGCGGCCTTCTTTTGAACGCGGCAACTACTTTTCCGACGGCTTGCCCTGCGCCACGCTGCTGGCAGCCTGCGTTGGCTCGCCAAGCATGTCGGCGAGCACCCGCTCCGTCTGAGCCGAGCGATAGGCGAGGAGTTTTTCTTCGAGTACTCCATCGCTCGTGGCGAGGATCGCGATGGCCAACAGCGCCGCATTGGCCGCCCCGGCCGGGCCGATCGCCAGCGTGCCGACCGGGATGCCGGCCGGCATCTGCACGATCGACAGGAGCGAATCGA
>JBIKNV010000006.1:0-20211 GCA_044358475.1 Pirellulales bacterium
CAGACGCGTCGCCTCACGTTCCAGAAGGCCGACTTCCACGGTCAGTCCGGCGCGTTCGAGCGCCGCGATGCCGCCGCCGGCCACTGCCGGAAATGGGTCGCGGGCGGCGATCACGACGCGGCTGATGCCGGCGGCGATCACGGCATCGGTGCAGGGAGGCGTCTTACCGTGGTGGCAACACGGCTCGAGCGTCACGAAGAGCGTCGCGCCACGGGCACGAGGCCCCGCGGCTTCCAATGCCATGATCTCGGCATGCGGCCCGCCGAAGTCGGCATGCCATCCTTCTCCGATGACGTGTTCGTGGCTTGCCCCGTCGCGGACGGCCACGACGGCTCCGACCATCGGATTGGGCTCGACACGCCCTTCACCGCGGCGGGCCAGTTCCAACGCCCGCGTCATCGCGGCGGTGTCATGCGGGTCAAACATCGGCTAGAGCGCATCCGCCTACGGGTATCGCCGGCTCGGGGGCGGCAAAAGTCTCGTCGCGGGCGAGGATACGCCCAATGCTCCTCGAGCGTTCGCCGACCCCCTCGCCTACGTCTTTCAGAATGATGGATCGTTTCAGTAGCTATCGGAAATTAGTCGGGGGTCCAGATCTTCTTCTCGCCGCTCCCGCCACCCTGCTCACCGCCGGGGGTCCAGATCTTGCCGGCTTCGACGGGCGGAACACCAGCTGCCGAAGCAGCACCGGGGATGCCTCCCATTGCGGCTGGCTGGCCTGGCCGCATGCCAGGGCCGCCGGCCAGAGCCGAGAGGTCGACCCCCGCCTCCATCAGTACCTCGGCGAGCGCCCCGAGCACCTGCTGGTCGCGGGCGTGGTGGCTGCGGAGGTGCTCCAGCAGCCGCACGATCTCGGACTGGTCTCCGCGCTGGAGGCGAATCCGCAGTTCGGCCACGTCGAGCATGCCGTCGTTGGCCTTGAGTTCCACTGCCAGCGGGCGGAGCAAGGCGATGATCGAGAGCTTTTCGTTGGTGAGCGTCGCCCGCTGTTCAAGAAACCCGTACGACTGCCACTTGTCGGCAGGCATGGCATCGCTGCGGGAGAGGATCTCCTTCGCGGCCCGCTCGGCGGCGAGCTCAAAACCGGCATCGATTGACGTGATGAGCAGGCCGCGGAGCTGATCAAGGTCGACCTTCTGCAGGGCGAGCCGGTGCCAGCGGAGCGGAGGCACCTCCTCCAGCGGTCGCGGTGACTCAATCGTCGCGGCTGACGACAGGCCGAGGTTGGCACGGATCGTGGACCAGGCCTCGTTCATGTCTGGCCGGCGGGCCGTCGCTTCACCCTCGCTCACCAGCGCCTCGACCCGGAGCCGTCCCTCGGCCTGAAGCATCGCCTCGCGGGGCGTCTTGCCGAGCAACTCGGGCAGGGCGGTCTGTGGCCACTCGCTGATGAACCGCTCCCGCACCGCCGCCCGCTGGGTCTCGAGGTAGGCGTCGACCGCAGATGGTGCACCGGTGGCCGGAGGAGTTTTCGGTTCCTCGGGGATCCGGCTGCGAAATTGCGCGCCCAGCAGCCAACTCGTCGGCGCTGCCACGGGCAGGCCTTCCTGCGGTTCATCCATGGCGAGCTTCGCGACAAGAAGTGTCTCGGCGATCGGGATCGCCTGCTCGACGTCGGGTGCGAAACCCTGCAGGATGGCTTCGGGCTCCTTGTCGGTCTGGCGACCGAAGAGGAGGAGCGAGGCCAGGAGGCGGACGGGAGCCGCGCCATCGATCGGGCCTTGATATATCCGCCACAGCGAGTGTGGCGGCGCGGCGCCTCGCTGCACCCACTCGGAACGGTTGAACGGGGCCGGCTCGCAATGCTTGTCGTGGCGGAGTTTGTCCTCGAGCAGGTCGAGGGCGTTGGCCCCCTCGAGCGGGAGCGGTGCCCGGGCCTGCGCGAACACCACCAGTGGCGAGCGGTCGGGGTCGGCTTCGGTCTCGAGTGCGATCGCCCGACCCGTTGCCTCGATGGCATCATCAGGCGAGTCGCCACGACATTGTGCCACGTTCAGCCAGGCTTCGGAGGCCTCGAACGGCCGGGCCAGCATCTCGCAGAGCACGGCGATGTTGGTAAAGACACCGGGGCTCGTCGACGCCACGCTCTTGAGGCTTCGAAAGAGCGTGAGCGCCTTCGACAGTCGCCAGGCTTCGGCGTGCATGAGCGCCGTCTCGAAGTCGGGCCGCCACGGGTGATCACCCGTCGGCACAGCGTAGAGCACCTTCGTGCGGAGCGCGGGCGGCACGCCCGCGGAGCCGACGATCGCTGCCAGCAGGCGATGCTCCTCGTCGGACCCGAGGTTGCTATCGATCAGCCATTCGACAATCCCCTGGGCAAAGCCGACATGACCCGACTGGGCACCAGCCTGCACGAGCGTGGCCGCAATCCGTGTGAACTCGGGCGACACCTCCGCCCCGCACTGCTCCCGGGCCCTGTCGAACCGCTGGGCCGCCTCCTGAATGTTGCCCGCCACGGCATCGACGACGGCCGCCTGGCCGAGTGCCAGCGGGTTGTCGGGGTGGGCGGCGAGGAACGCCTGGTTCGTGGCGGCTGCGGCGCCGTATTCGCGGGAGGCCAGTTCGAGCTTCGTCCGCGTGGCCAGCAGACAGGCCTTGCCGGGATGCTTGTCGCAGAGCCGCTTCGTCTGCTCGAGCGCCGCAGCGACCTGATCGCCCTCGATGAGGCGGTCGATCTGCTCGAGGTCACCAACCAGATCGGGGCAGCAAAACTTGATCTTCTTGTCGCCACCGCCGGGGCAGGGCGAATACGGGTCAATGGGCACTGGGTCTCGTCTCCTCGCACTGGTGATTGTGGATCAGCAATGTACCAGCGCCGCGGGCGCAGGACAGGCTTTCGGCTGTCGTTGCTCTTTCGTAACGCGGCTCGGGGTTCGCCCGTGCCACGTCGCCGGACGTTCGCGACGGCGACCAATCCGCCTTTGGCGGATCGGTGCCCGCAGGCCTTTGCTCACTCTCTGCCAGCTTCGCTTCCGGCATCCTGCCTGCGCTCGCTGCCAAAGCCGGCTCTCATGGCACGGGCAACCCCTCGCTGGATGAATGACAGGCTGATGCCTGGCCTGCTCGAGATGGTGCGTTGTGCTTGGGCTGGGCACTTCGCATACTGGTCTCGCGTGGGAGGCGGCCCGCGTGACTGGTGGTCGTGGCGTTTTCTTCCCAGCATTGGCGTCGCCGTGCAGCAGCCCCGCATCCTGATCGTCGATTCCGAGGGCGGTGCCGGTCTGCCCTATGCCCGGCTCGTGGCCCGGCTGCAGCCGATGGAACTGCGTGTCGAAACCACCTCCGAGGCGGCCGCGGAGACCCTGGCCCGCGATGCCTGGGATGTGGCAATCGTCACGGCGCGAACGGCCCGCAGCGCCGACGCTCTCCATGCCGCGGTCCGGCAGGCCGATCCGCAGCTCCCGACGGTGGTGATCGATGCCCAGCCCGGCATCGATACGGCGCGGGCGTGCTTGCAGGCGGGCGCCGGCGACTATCTCGACATCGGCCGCGTCGAGGCTGACCTCGAGAATTCGCTCGAACGCCTGCTGACGACGTCTCGTCACCGGGCGGCCGAGCAGGTGCTGCGCCGTGCGGTAGAGAAGCCGTATTCTTTCGATGACTTTCTCGGCACGAGCCCGCCGATGCAGCAGGTCTATTCCGTGATTGATCGCGTGGCGGGCAGTTCTGTCGACGTGCTCATCACGGGTGAGACCGGCACCGGCAAGGAGCTCGTCGCGCGGTCGATTCACCGTCGTAGCCGGCGGGCGGCCGGACCGTTCGTGCCGGTCGACTGCGGCGCGATTCCCGACGCGCTGCTCGAAAGCGAACTCTTCGGTCATGAGCGAGGCGCCTTCACCGGCGCCGACGCCCGGCGGATGGGGCTCATCGAGTGCGCCGACGGCGGCACCCTCTTCCTCGACGAGGTGGGAGAGCTGCCCTCCGCCGTGCAGGCCAAGTTATTGCGGGTGCTCCAGGAACGGCGGGTGCGGCGGGTCGGCGCACGGCAGGAAAACGCGGTCGATGTCCGGGTGGTGGCGGCCACGTCACGGAACATTGACGAGATGGTGGCCCAGGGTGAGTTTCGCCGCGACCTTTTCTATCGGATCAATGTGGTGCGGATCGATCTTCCTCCGCTGCGGGTTCGGGGGGACGATATCGGCCTGCTGGCCGAGTCGCTTGCCCACCGGGCCGCGCAGGAGATGGGCCGCGGTCTGGGCGGGCTCACTACCGATGCCTACCAGGTGCTCACGGGCTACCATTGGCCGGGCAACGTCCGTGAATTGCAAAACGCCGTCCGGCGGGCGATCGCGATGACCCGGTCGAAGACGGCCGGCGTGGAGGACCTGCCCGACGAGATTGTGGCGGCAGCTGGCAGGGTGGTCGGCGAGGGCGTCGGGGAGAGTCCGGTTGACGGCTTCTTCGCCCAGCGGGCCCGCCATGTGGCCCAGTTTGAGCGGCAGTATCTCAACGACCTGCTCACACGGCACTCAGGCGACGTGTCGGCGGCTGCCCGCGATGCCCGCGTGCCCCGCGGCACACTCTACCGGCTCCTGAAAGGGCACGGCATCGATGGAGCGGCGTTCAGGAAATAGAAACGGTCAGCCCTTTTTGCGTTCCCAGGTCTTGCCTTCTTTGTAGGCAGTGGCCCGTTCGACGAGTTCCTGGTTTTTCGTCGTAGTGATCACGCGGTCGAGCGCCTTGACGAACTCGTCCTTGTGGGCATCACGCAGCTGGCGATGATGGGCCAACTCGACCAGGCTCTTGCAGGCCGGTTCGGCCAGAGGTGGCTGATCGAGGAAGGGAAGAACGAATCGAAACGCATCGATCGAGCGAATCGCATTGACCCGCTCGATGAGGCGGGCACGATCCTCGTCGGTCTGACACAGTTCCATCGTCTTCTTCACGAGGTCGAGCTTCTGGCCATCGTTGAGCTTGTTGTCGGGGAGCGGAGCGATGCGGATGAGCGCCCCGAGCAGCAGGGCCCGCTCGGCCGGATCCTGTGCCTTGCCGACGAGGTCCGTCAACCGCGAGGCAACGGCAGCGTCGGGCCAGCGGGACAGCGCCGAGAGCCCGAACGTCCGCTTGGCCGTGTCAGAACTGGCGATCAGTTCGTCGACGATCGCCAAGGCTCCCGGCCCACCCACGCCGCCAAGTGCCGGCAGGAGCGTCTCCTGCTCTCCTTCGGGAGCCTTCTTGAAGGCCTCAAGGAAAATTTTCGCCGCCGCCTCATGGTTCGGGTTCTTCGTGCACACCGTCACGAGCGCCCGTTCGGCCTCACGACGCTCGCCACCGGCCGCAGCCTTGAGCACACCGGCGATGAGGCCAGTCACCTGCTCCGGGCCGCCGAGCTTCTCGAGGCCCCGGAGGGCCGCTGACCGCACGGCTGCATCGGGATCGACCGTCATCGCCGCGAAATTGGGCAGGGCGATTCGGGCCCGACGGTCGGCGAGGATAGCGATGACCGTCGGCCGGAGCGCCGGTTCACCATATTTTGCTGCGTCGATCAATTCCTTGGTGGCTGCATCGCCACGGATGACCGTCAGGGCACGGCGTGCCGCCCCCTTCTCAGGATCAGCGGCCGCCAGCGACCGCTTCAGCACGGCGACCTCCATCTGAGATCCGAGTGTGCCGAGGCCGAGCACGGCCGCCGCCCGCACTGCCGGATCCTTGGCCTGGAGGAGGAGGGCGGTGATGGCGGGAACTGCGGCGGCATCGCCGCGATCGGAGAGCGCCCGTACCAGCGCGACCTGCCGCTCGGGAGACTGCTTGGCGATCTCGGCTGCAAAACGGTAGGTGGCTGCCTCGCCCTTCGTACCGTGCCGCACCCGGTCGAGTCCGATCGCGCGGAAGTCTGCGTCATCGCGGGAGAAGAGGTCGATTGTGAGCGCGACCGGATCGTCAGCTGCGTGCGCGATGCTTGGGCAAGCGAGAACGATCGCCGCGGTCAATGATGCGAAAACGGTGAAGGGGCGCATGCTGCATGCTCCAGAAGGGATGATGTCGGGTCAGGACGCGGCGGCGACTGCGTCGGCGCAGGCGAGAATGCCACGGGTGGCGGCCAGTTCGAGTGCCTTGGCGTCGGGCTTGCCGGCCGCGGCCTTCGCGAGGCCTTGGTAGATCGCCAGCGCGTCGGCCCGCTTGCCGCCGGCCAGGAGCGATTCCGCACAGGCAAGCCGCGCGTTGACAACGGCCTCTCCGACACCCTCGGCCGCGAAGGGATCGGCGGCTGCCAGGGCAGCAATCGCCTCCGCCGACTGGATCGTGCCAAGCGCGTTGGCGGCCGGGATCGCCAGGAGTGGTTGTCCCTTCAGAAGCGTCGTGAGCACCGGCATGCAGGCCAAGTCGCGGCGGGAAGCGAGCGACGAGATCATGCCAATCTTGAGGGCGTCATTCACCGTGCCGAGGGCCTTGTTGAGCGCGGCCCCGGCTTCGGGGCCGGCAATTCGCTCGATCGCGAAGCGGGCCATGTGGGAGTTGTCGTTGTCGCCGAGGAGAGCAGCCAGGGCCGGCACGCTCGCCCCGGTACCGATCATCATCAGTTTGCGGCAGACATATTCCTTGGCGGCGCGGCTCGTGCCCCCGCTGAGCAGCTCGCTGAACCGCTTTTCGAGGTCAGTTCGCAGGGCCTTGTCGGCAGCCGCCGCGATCACGGCGGCATCGATCGTCTGGAACGGCGTCGCGTCGGCGCCCCAGTCGTAGGCGGCGAGCGCCTTGAATGGCTCGTCGAGCGTGGTCGGATCGAATGGCATGGTTGGTCTCCTTGACGAAATCGGCTACGAAATCGACCACGGCTCGCGGCGGGCGCGGTCGAGGAGCCGGTTGGCCCCCTCATCGTTCTTGAACTGCTGGCTGGCCCGATCCCAGGTGAGCGACCGCTCCAGCCGATAGCCGATGGCGATCATGTGGGGGGCTGTCATCGTGTTCGCGGCCAGTTCGATGTCGCGAAATGGTCGCTGGCGGGTCTTCACGCACTCGATGAAGTCGCCATAGATGCTCGTCTCGCCGTTCCTGTAGTCCGGCACGGGCTTGGCTGCCCGTGGCTTACCGTCGCCGGCAATCTGGATCGCCCCCTGGTGAGCAATGGACGGAGCCGGCCTCAGGGATGCGGGCCGATTGTGAAACAGCTCGGTGCCGTTGGGGTACGTCACCGATACATACGCGGCGGTCTTGCCGTCGGCAGAGGCTGGGTAATACGTCACCTTCGTCGGCTGGAGTTCCAGAAGATCGGCAGCGAAGATCGCGCCACCGAAGTGATGGGCGCCCCAGTCGGTGAGACTGCCGCCGGAGTAGTCGACGTATGACCGCCAGCTGTTGCCACCGGTGCCGTAGTTGCCGTCGCAGCGGCCGGAGTTGTAGGGCTCCCAGGGGGCCGGCCCGAGCCACAGGTCCCAGTCGATGTCGGGAGGTGTCGGCTGGGCGGGAAGATAGCAGGGCATCGACGGCCCCCCCACCGAGATGTCAATCGACGTGACGTTGCCGATCTCACCGGCCCAAATCGGGTCGACGATGCCGCGGTAGTCGCCCAGAACTCGCTGGCTGCCTCCCGACACCACCCTTCCGAAGCGGCGGGCGGCGGCGATCATTAGCGGCCCTTCCCGCAGCGTGAGGGTTTCGGGCTTTTGCAGGTAGACATCCTTGCCCGACCGGCAGGCAGCGATCGTCATGATCGAATGCCAATGATCGGGCGTGGCGATGTGAACGGCGTCGATGTCGTCACGGGCCAGCAGTTCGCGAAAGTCGACATACGCGGCGCAGTCTTGGTTGCCATTCGTGGCATCGGCCCGGGCCTTGCCCTCGTCGCGCCATTTCTGCCGCACGTCGCAGACGGCGACATACTGCACGTCGGGCCGGCTCAGAAAGGCCCCTTGGTCGCCCTTCCCCATGTTGCCGATGCCGATGCCCCCCATCACGATCCGGTCGCTGGCTGGCGGTGTGCTGGCATCGCCGAGCGCCTTTGACGTGATCACGTAGGGGGCCGCGGTGGCCGCTCCGATCGTGGCGGCGACCTTGAGAAACTCGCGACGGGTTGCCGCTGGGGCAACAGGTGCCTGGGCCTTCTTCATGCTGACCTCCACAGGGGCGGATCACGAAACGCGCAACGACACACGATAATGCGGCGACTGAGGAACGACAAACCGCCCGGCGACCAAATGCATTTCCAAAGACTCGCGTCCGTTACTGGGCGTTGCCGAACGGCTTGACCCACACGTTGCGGAACCGGGTGGGGCTGCCGTGGTCCTGGAGAAAGAGCGGGCCCGAGCCGGTGGCCCGAAGATTCTTTTCCACACCACGGAGAAAATCGGTCGCGCCATGCCGATACGGAATGTATGGCGACCGTGGTTCGGTGAATGTGATGCCATCCTGCACGAGCTTCCCGTTGAGCCAGGCCGTGATGCTTCCCGCCTGCGTGATTCGGCCAGCCGCGTCGCGGCGCGGGCCAATAAAGCGGATGTCATACACCTGCCATTCGCCGGCGGGCCGCGACGCGTTCACAAGCGGTTTGCCAAACCGATACACAGCGCCCTCGTCCTGCTCGGTCGGCGGCTCGGTGCCGAACGAGTCATAGATCTGCATCTCGTAGTGGCCGTGGATGTAGAGACCGCTGTTGCCGTGGGCCTCGGGAGAGACCTTGAACTCGGCATGGATGTGGGCGTCTTGGAAGTTCACCGTCGACACGATGTGATTGGCATGACCGCTCGTCGTGTTCACGAGGAGCGTGCCGTCCTTGACCGTCCAGTCGATCGGTCCGCCGGCCATGCTCGTGAACTGTGGCGGTCCCTCGCGGCCGTCGCCGAAGAGCACGGTCGCGCCGGGCGGTGGCGGCACGGGCAGCGGCTGCTGCACCGGACGGAAGGAGTCGGCTGCATTGATCGCCTGCGATGCCTGCACGGCGGGAAGATTCCTCTCGGCGAAGTCGGCGAACCGCAGCCAGTCGTACTCGAGCAGGTCGTGGCCGCCCGACCGCACGTGGTAGCCGATTCGTACGCCGACCGGCGTGTCGACGGCCGGCCACGCCGTCGTGCCAAGACCTGTCATGCCGAAGAGTTTCCACACGGGTCCGGCCGCGACGGCGGCGAGAAATTCACCCCGCGGATCGGCCCAACGGTCGTCAATGGCACTGGCCACATAGAGCGGCCGTGGGGCGGCCATCGCCAGCAGCACGTGCGCGTCGGTCGGCAATTGATCCTCGCGGCCCGCATAGGTCGCGAACGTTGGACAGAACCAGTGCGGGAACCGCGTCGTGATGTCGGCGATCGTCTCGCCGTAGGAGCGGCGCTCGAGCGCCGCTCCGCCGCAGCCCGACTCGTTCGACACGACCATCGCAAACCGCTCGTCGCAGGCGCCGGCCCAGAGCGCCGCCTTACCGTTGCGGGAGTGGCCCACGACGATGACCCGCGTTGGATCGACCTCGGGAAGCCGGATGAGCCAGTCGAGAATTCGCGAAAGGCCCCATGCCCAGGCGGCGATCGCGCCGGGTTCGTCGGGCGGCAGTTCGCCGGTGACAGGTCGACCGAGTGAAGCGAGCACGCTGTCGGCCCGGCCATCGGGTCGGTCTGGAAAGATATCGCCGTAGCAGGCCGTCGCCATTCCGTAGCCACGGGAAAGCATCGTTTCCACCGGCCAGCGCCGGGTGTGCGCAGCCCGCGAAGCCTCGGTGGCGCGGTTGTTGACGATGCCACTCTTGTCGTCGTTCGGCAGCCATGCTCGGCAGAGATGGATGCCGGGGTCGGGATGCTCGGCCTGGTTGCCCTTGAAGTTGAGGTTGAGGAAGACAGGCGACGGACCGCTGGCCGCGGAAACAGGAAGATAGAGAAGCACATCGACGAGCGGTGCCTCCTTGGCCTGTCCCATGCGGAGCCTGGCCTGGAGCCGCGTCGCTCTCACGCCATCCGCAAGCGTCACCTCGGCCCGCTCGACGTCACCGACGGGGAACGTGAACGCGGGGGGGAGTTGGCGTCCATAGACATTCTTTTCGAGCAGCGAAAGCTGGTGCGGCCGCACGATGTTCCGCCAGGCATCGGCTGTGGCGGCCGGTGACCCATCGGGCCCGGCGAGGACGTCGGGGAGCGAGAACGACCGCACCTTCGCCTCGTCGTAGTTCGGTTCAGCAGCCACAGGTAGCGCGGCCGTCCAGATCGAGCACTGGATGAGGACACCTGCAACGATACGGCGACAGATCATCGTGGGCTCCTTCATGCTTCTTTGTGGCAACGCGTGCCGCCCCTACACACGCTCGAGCTTGGTGATGCGGCCCGTGGCCACCCATTCGGCGACGACGATGTCGCCGCTCGGGGTGAAGCAGGCGTCGTGAGGATGCACGAATTCGCCGTCCTTCCACTGGTCGGGCTGGGCCCGCAGGTTTTTCACCTCATCGAGCCGTTCCACCGCCCGGCCGAGCTGGACGACCGGCTTGTTGGCCTCGTCGAGCAGTGTCACGCAGGCCTTCAGCTCCGGCACGACCATCAGGTTTTGCCAGGTGTCGAGGTTGGCCGGCAGGCCAAAGCCGGTGACCGTCTCCTTGTAGGCACCATCCATCGAGAAGACCTGGAGCGTGTGGTGGGCCCGGTCGCAGACCACGATCGTCGGCTTGCGTGACGAGCCATCAGCCGCGGGACGACGGTCGATCCAGATGCCGTGAGGCGTGTTGAACGTGCCCTCACCTTTCCCCTCACCACCAAAGCAGCTGATCCACTTTGCGTCCTTATCGTAGCGATGGATCTTGAACGTGCCGTAGCCGTCGGCGAGCAGAAAGCCGCCGTCGTCAAGGAAGGCGAAGTTGGTGGGCAGGAAGCCCTGCCGGTTCCAGCTCGGCTTGGTCGAGATGTCCTCGCCGGGGGCGTAGGCGCCCGACTCCATCGGCGCCTTCCGGAACCAGACGATCTCGCCTTGTGGCGTCATCTTCGCGAAGGCCTTCACGCCCTGATAGCCACACACATAGAGAAACTCCTCGTCGCCTTCTTTGCGGACCTCGATCCCGTGGCCACCTCCCTGAAACTCGCCGCCGAAGGCACGGATGAATTTTCCTTCCGGGTCGAACACGAAGATTGCCGGATGGTCCTTGCGATCCTTCCGGCCTTCGTGGATCACGTAGAGATTGCCCGCGGAGTCGACCGCCACGTTGTGCGTGGTCTGCCAGGTGTAGGTGTCGGGGAGCTGCGGGAAGTTGTGGCGGACGCGGAACTGGTGGGCCCCTGTGCCGATGATCGTCTCGCTGCCGAGCCGGCGGGCCCGGGCTGCGGCCGGCTTGGCAGTGAGGGCCACCGCCGTGGCGGTGGCAAGGCCGGCGAACCCGCGGCGGCTCAGGCGGGTGAAAGCGATGCCCGATTTTCGTGCAGTCATGGCTCGATTCTCCTGGTCAATGCGTGGCAGGTGTCTCATTCGTGAGGCACAAGGGGGCTCCCCCGCTGCAGCCGCGCCGCGCCCGCGCGACAGGGCGTGCAAGCCGCGAAATATAGCAAAAAAGCCGTTTGTCCACCCGGCTGATGGCCGTCAGGCGCTTTCGGTGCGTGACACCCATCAGATCCTGGATGCCGTTAGAATGCGTGCGAAACGGCGAGCCGGCATTTGGCACGCCGCGTGCATTCCAGATACTCAGCACCGACGGTCGATCATTGCGAGCGGCCCGGTCAGACGAAGCCTCCTCCGAAAAGAAAGCAAGAGAGAGATCAGCCATGAAGAAGATTGAAGCCATTGTTCGCCACTTCAAGCTCGAGGAAGTGAAGGACGCCCTCAATGCGATGGGCGTGAAGGGAATGACCGTCACCGAGGTGCGGGGCTTTGGTCGCCAGAAGGGCCACACCGAGACCTACCGCGGCGCCGAATACTCGGTCGACTTTCTGCCGAAGGTGAAGATCGAGGTGGTGGTCGACGAAGCCGAGGCCCAGGGCGTGATCAACAAGATCATGACGACGGCCCGCACCGGCCAGGTCGGTGACGGCAAGATCTTCGTGACACAACTGGCCGACGTGGTGCGAATCCGCACCGGTGAGACGGCCGGGGCCGCGATCTAGTTACACGGCTGCGGGGCCATCCCTGGCCCGCGCAGCCTTGGCCGGGCGGAGGGAAAGCCGAGGTTTCCCTCGCCCGGCGATCGGCCGCCCTCGTGGCGGCCGTCGCGTGAGCCGGAGCAGGCCCGCGAGGGATGCGACGGCGAGAAAGCGAGCGCCATCCCTGGCCCTACGGGCTACAGGAATCCCGCCCAGTCCCACCCGCTCGCTGCCGAACCACGCCAGGCAGCCAGGTCGGCCTGCAGCGCATCGCAGGCCGCGCGGCGGTCGCGGACGCCGCCGACCGCCGGCCGCGCCGCGAGCACCGGCACAGTCGGTGGCTCGCGCCACGCACCATTCGGGATATTCCCTGCCGCGAGCGACATGACAAAGCAATCGATCCCCTCCGGCACCGCCGGTGGCGGCTCGCCGCCATCCACCTGCAGACCGAGGAGCATCGTGCCCTTGAACGGACTGATCGCGTCGATCAGTGATGCCATGGCGGCCGCATCGGTGCCACGCGGCAGCACGGTCATCATCACACTCGGATGCCGAGCCCAGCGTAGACAACCCGCCACCGGGTCGCCGTCACACCGCGCGATGATCGCCACGCCTGCCTCATCGGCTGCCGTGCAGGGAACTTCCTCGGGGTCGTCGAGCACCGCCGTCGCCAAGAGGTCACGAAATACGCCAGGCTCGAGTTCACCCGCCACACAGACCACGCCCCGCGGCACCCACCGCCGTCCCTCCAGCCACATTGATCTCCCGCGAATGCCCAGTCGACGCAGGCCGACGAGACGATCGCACGAGGCGAGCACGTCATCCCCCGCCCGCACCTCTGCCAGGAGCCGATACCGATGCGGCAGTTCCGGCGTCCAGTAGCCAGGCTCAGTGAGAATGCCGCGGGCCACCGCCGAACGGTCGACGCCAGAAGCGCCGCCATTGCCTCCACCTGGGCCAGGCCCAAGATCCGAGAGCCGCGCGGCGGCCGGTAACGTGATTGCCAGCCGCGACTCGGGGCCGGTCAGCGAGCCACTGATCACCGGGAGTTCTCCCGTGGGCGGCAGGCCCGTCGCCCGCACATAGACCTCCGCTCGCATGTCGTCGCAGCGACCGAGAATGACGTCGATCCGCGGCTCGATCCTGCCGGGCCGTTCCATCATGCTCCCGCCTGCCGCCCAAACCGCTCGCGGGCCAGGTCGCCGAGGTGTTTGAGGTCGAGTTTGCCCGATCCCAGCACCGGGATTTCGTCGATCCGGGCAAATGCATCCGCTCCGGGAATCCACAGGTTGGGCAGGCCGCGATCGGCAAGCCGCCGGCAGAGGGCCCGCGGGTCGTCGATGTCGCATGCGTGAAACACCACCAGCCGTTCCCCCTTCGCCGGGTCGGGCACGGCCGACACCACCGCCAGCACCTCGCCATCGGTCGCGCCGAGTTCCTCGTTGATCGCCTCCTCGACATTCAGGTGGGGCACCATCTCGCCTCCCACCTTCGAGAACCGGCTCTCTCGGCCGGTGATCGTGATGAAGCCGTCGTGGTCGAGCACCGCAATATCGCCAGTGCAGTACCAGCCGTCGTGCACCACCTTCGCGGTGAGGTCGGGTCGGTCGAGATACCCCTGCATCACGTTCGGCCCGCTGATCCACAAGAGGCCCTCCCTGCCGACGGGCAGGTCGGTGCCCGTCTCGCGGTCGGTGATCCGGGCCTTGCACCCGAGGATCGGCTGGCCCACGGTGCCCTCGCGTGTATCGATCCGCCGCCCCGGCACATGCCGCGCCGGTGGCACGTTGGCCGCCACCAGCGGTGCGAGCTCGGTCGCGCCGTACGCCTCGCTCGGCCGCACCCCAAACGTCTTCTCGAAGGCGTCTGCTACGTCCTTCGTGAGCTTCTCGGCGGCGGCGAACACCACCTCGAGTGTCGAGAAATCCTCGGCCGGTGTGCGGCGGATGTAGATTCGCAGAAACGTGGGCGTGGCCATCAGGATCGTGGCATGATGCTCGCGGGCGAGGCGGCCGACCGTCTGCCCGTCGCGCGGATCGGTGTGATATACGACCCCCGGCTCGAGCGTGAGCGGCGTCCAGAGCGTGGTCGTGTAGCCATAGGAATGGAAGAAGGGCAGCACGCCAAGGGCCACGTCGGCCGCCGACAGGTGAAGCATGTGGTCGATCGCGCGCACGTTGGAGCCGACATTTTCCTCCGTCAGCACCACCCCCTTCGGGTCGCCCGTAGAGCCCGACGTGAAGATGATCGTGAGCACGTCGTCGGGCCGCAGCTGATCGATCCCGAGTAGTTTCTCGAGGATCGGCAGCGGCAGGAGCCGCGCCTGCATGAAGGCAATGAGCTTCTGGCCGGTCGTCAGCTGCGAGCGAAGCGACCCCGCGTCGAGCAGTTTCTCGCCCACGTCGAGCTTCACGCGAGCCAGAAACGCCGGGCTCGAGATCACGTGCCGCAGCCCGGCCCGCTCAATGCAGACAGCGAGGATCCCCTGAGACGTCGTATAGTTGAGGTTGACGGCTACGCGGCCGGAGAGAGCCAGCGCTGCATTCACGATCGCCCCGCCAGCCGTCGGTGGCAGCAGCACACCGACATGCTTTTCATCCGGCCCAAGCACCTTATCGAGCACCAACCGGGCCGCCATGATTCGCACGAGGAGGTCGCGACCGGTGAGTCGCGTGCCGAGCGAGTCGGCCATCTTGAACCGCCCCCCGGCGCTGCGGAGTTGCCGCAGCATGCGGCGCGGCAGAACAAGCGGGTCGTTCGGTGAACTGGTATTAGACATCGTCACTCCCGGAATGGGGCTGATCGCGTTGCCCCGTCAGGCCCAATCATTAGAATCGGGCCGCCCCATGAGAAGCGGGCTGCCCTATTAGAAACGGGCCGCCCCGGACTGAACAGTTCACCGCCGACCCCGGACCCGCCCATGCCCCGCTACCAGCCCGCACGGATCGAGCCCAAGTGGCAGGCTTGGTGGGACTCACACGAAACCTTCGCCACGCCCCGGTTACCGGCCGGTCGCAAGGCCTATGTGCTCGACATGTTTCCCTACCCGAGCGGCGATGGCCTGCATGTCGGCCACCCCGAGGGCTACACCGCCACCGACATCGTGGCTCGCTTCGAGCGGATGCGGGGCACGACCGTGATGCATCCGATGGGCTTCGATGCCTTCGGCCTGCCCGCCGAGGAGCATGCGATCCGCACCGGCACGCCCCCCCGCGAGAGTACCACCCGCAACATCGACACCTTCCGCCGCCAACTGAAGATGCTCGGCTTCAGCTACGACTGGAACCGCGAGGTCGCCACAACCGACCGCGACTACGTCCGCTGGACGCAGTGGATCTTTCTCCTGCTTTTCGACACCTGGTTTGATTCAGCGCAGCAGAAGGGACGGCCGATCGCCGAACTGCCGATTCCGCCCGAGGTAGCTGCCGCGGGTGAGGCCGCGATTGCCGCCTACCGCGATGAGCATCGCCTTGCCTACCAGTCGGAGGCGCCGGTGAACTGGTGCCCGGCGCTCGGTACGGTGCTCGCCAACGAGGAGGTGATCGGCGGTGTGAGCGAACGGGGCGGCCATCCGGTGGTGCGGTTGCCACTGCGGCAATGGATGCTGCGGATCACCGCCTACGCCGACCGGCTCGAAAAGGAGCTCGAGCACCTCGACTGGCCGGCCAGCATCAAGAAGCTGCAGTGCGACTGGATCGGCCGCAGCACCGGTGCAGAAGTCGACTTCTTCATCCCGCCGGCTGGCGATGTGACGGCGTTGGAGGCGTGGCGGAAGAGGCGGGCGGCCAATTCATTCCCCTCCAAACCCGGCAGCGATGTGCTGCGGGTCTACACCACGCGGCCCGACACGCTGTACGGCGTGACCTGCATGGTGATCGCTCCAGAGCATCCTCTGCTCGACACCCTCACCATGCCCGAGCAACGGACCGCGATCGAGGCCTACCGCGAGGCGGCCGCCCGCAAAAGCGACCTCGACCGCACCGATCTTGCCCGCGAGAAGACGGGTGTCTTCACCGGGTCGCACGTGATCCACCCCCTCACGGGCCAGCCCGTGCCGGTGTGGGTAGCCGATTATGTGCTGGCCACGTATGGCACCGGTGCCATCATGGCCGTGCCCGCCCACGACGACCGTGACCACGAGTTTGCGAGGCAATTCGGGCTCGACGTGGTCGCCGTCGTCGCGCCGCCTGAGGGGACGAGCCTGCAGCCGGGTGAACTGTTCACCGGCGACGGCACGGCGGTCGCCTCCGGCCCCTACACCGGCCTCGACACGCGCACGTTCATCGAACGCGTCGGCCGCGATCTCGAGCAGGCCGGCCTCGGCCGCTCCGCCGTCAACTACAAGCTGCGCGACTGGCTCTTCAGCCGGCAGCGATTCTGGGGCGAGCCGTTTCCGATCCTCCATGAACTCGACGCCGCCGGAAATCCCACCGGCGCGATCCGTGCGGTCGCGGAGGGCGAACTGCCCGTCCCGCTCCCCGATCTCACCGACTTCAAGCCGGGCGCAACGCCCGATCCGCCCCTCTCCCGTGCGGCCGCCGACTGGCTCTTCGTGGAGCGGGACGGTAGACGATATCGGCGGGAGACCAACACCATGCCGCAGTGGGCGGGCTCATGCTGGTACTACCTGAGGTTTCTCGACCCGAAAAACACCGATCGCTTTCTCGACCCCGAGATCGAGAAGGCCTGGATGCCGGTCGATCTCTACGTGGGCGGAGCGGAGCACGCCGTGCTCCACCTGCTCTACAGCCGATTCTGGCACAAGGTGCTCTACGACCGTGGGCATGTGTCGCAGCCCGAGCCGTTCGGCAAACTCGTCAATCAGGGAATGATCCTCGGCGAGGTTGAGTTCACCGGCTACCGCAGTACGAAGGGGGGATGGGTGTCTGCCACGGAGCACGGCCCCGACGACACGCCCATGAAAGTGGCTGCCGAGCACGTGGAAAAACAGGGGGAGCATTTCGTGCTCCGCGACGCTCCGCAGATCCGCGTGGAGAGCCGGGCCCACAAGATGTCGAAGAGCCGCGGCAACGTGGTGAATCCAGACCAGGTGGTCCGCGACTTTGGCGCCGACTCGCTGAGGCTCTACGAGATGTTCATGGGACCGCTGGAGGCGACGAAGCCGTGGAGCACGACCGGCGTGGGAGGAGTGCGCGGCTTCCTCGACCGCTGTTGGCGGCTCGTGGTCGATGAGAAAGCCGACGGGATCGCGTTGGCCCCGCAGGTCTGCGAAGACGCTCCCACCGATGAGCAGCTTCGTGAACTGCACCGCACGATTCAGAAGGTGATGAAGGACATCGAGAGTCTGTCCTTCAACACAGCGATCGCGAAGATGATGGAATTCGTGAACTTTGCCACGCCACTCGAGCGGCGGCCGCGGGCGATCCTCGAGCCATTCGTGACCATCCTCGCCCCCTTTGCTCCGCACCTCGCCGAGGAACTGTGGGAGATCCTTGGCCAGCCGGCGCCGGTATCGCTGGCCGCCTGGCCGACCGTCGAGGAGAAGTGGCTCAAGGATGACACGGTCGAGATTCCCGTGCAGGTGCAGGGGAAACTCCGCGGTCGGGTGGTCGTGCCGGCCGACGCCGATGCTGCCGCGTTACAGGCCGCTGCCACTGCCGATCCGAAGATCGCGGAACTGCTCGCCGGCAAGACGGTCGTGAAGGTCGTGGCCGTGCCCGGTCGCATGGTCAACTTCGTGGTGCGGTAGGAAGGCCTTGGGCCTGCGCTGAAAACGGGCATTTTCTCCCTCCACCGCTTCTCGTAGCATGGAGGCGTTGTTCCCCCTTCAGGGCCCCGCGCAAAGGACTTCTCGATGAGCGTGCAACGCGTGTTGGCACTCGTGCTGGGCGGCGGCCGCGGCACGCGCCTCTATCCCCTCACTCGCGACCGCTCGAAGCCGGCCGTGCCGCTGGCGGGCAAGTACCGAATCATCGACATCCCGCTCTCCAACTGCGTCAACAGCGGCGTGAAGCGGATCTACGTGCTCACACAGTTCAACTCGGTGAGCCTTCATCGCCACATCCGCCGCACGTACACGTTCGACCCGTTCAGCGGCGGCTATGTCGAGATTCTCGCCGCCCAGCAGACGCTCGATAGCTCCGGCTGGTATCAAGGCACGGCCGATGCCGTGCGACAAAACATCCGCTACTTGCAGCAGCCCGACATCAAGCATGTGCTGATCCTCTCGGGCGATCAGCTCTACCGGATGAACTACGCCGACATGCTCCACACGCATACGTCCACCGGTGCCGACGTGACGATTGCCGGCATCCCCGTGCGCGACGAGGAGGCCTCGGCTCTGGGGGTCATGCGGTTTGACGAGAGCGGCGTGGTGCAGGGATTCCTCGAGAAGCCGCAGACGCTGTCCGAACTGGAGCACGTGCGGACCGATCCCAGCTGGATCGATCGCCACGGCATCCCGTCGAAGGGCCGCAGCCTCATGGCGAGCATGGGTATTTATCTGTTCGACCGCGACTGTCTGCTCGACCTGCTCACGAAGACCGACTACCAGGACTTCGGCCGCGAGGTGTTTCCGGCCGCGATCCGGGCCAAGAAGGTGCAGTTGCATCCCTTTGACGGCTACTGGGAGGACATCGGTACGATCCGGTCCTATTACCAGTGCAACATCGACCTGGCCGCCACGCAGCCGCCGTTCGACCTGGCCAGCGCCGAGGCCCCGATCTACTCGCGGGCGCGCTTCTTGCCGCCGACACGGATTGACGGAGCGAGCGTGCGGCACAGCCTGATTTCCGATGGCGGCGTGATCGGCGAGGGGGCCGTGATCGAAAACAGCGTGATCGGGCTCCGGTGCCGGATCGGCCGCAACGTCGTGATCCGCAACTCGGTGATCCTCGGCAATGACTTCTACGAGGACGAAGACACCATCGCCGCCAACACGACCCGCGGCCTGCCCCCCTTGGCGATCGGTGACGGCACGATCATCGAGGGGGCGATCGTCGACAAGAATGTGCGGATCGGCAAGCGGGCACGGATCGTCAACGATCAGGGCTGGCAAACGCTCGCCGACAGCGACCGCTTCACGGTACGGGACGGCGTGGCGGTGGTGCCGAAGGACGCGGTCATTCCCGACGGGTGGGCACCCGAGCCGTCGCTGACGTAAGCCGGACTCGAAGACGAGCTACTCGGCTTGTGGGTACGCGGCCGTCGTAGTGCCGGAGATCACCGCTCCATCGACATGTTCGGCGACGATGACCGCGTCCCTGTATTCCGCGACGACTAGTCCGGCCTTGGTTCGATCGTCATTCCCATCGACGATCGGTGGCCAAGGACTCGGTGTCGCGTTGAGCGGCAGGATGCCATTGCTGCGGGCGCAGAAATCGTTTTGCGTCACAGCGCCGTTGGGTACCGGTCCCGAATAGTCGAACGGGCTCGGGCACATCGTGCAGCCCGTGGCGGCAACCGCCAACAACAGTAGCGGCCAGGCGGCGCGCCTCATGGCATCCTCCACAACAGCCGGGAAAAATCCCGTCAGCGGCTGTTCCCTCCCCCAAAGTCACCCACGGGTAGTTTCGGCCAGCCAGCGCCTGCATCTTCAGAAAAACCGTCACACGCCCACCCCCATGGCCGCCATCAGCACCTTCATGTCCTCCCAGACATCCCGCTTGGCAGCCGGATTGCGCAGCAGATACGACGGGTGATAGGTGCAGATCACCCGGGCGGTGCCGTGGTCGAACCACCGGTGCCGAAGCTTGCCGATCGGCTCGGTCGTCTGCAGGAGGGCCTGGGCCGCCGACGTGCCCAGGCAGCAGATGAATTCCGGCTGGATGATCGCCAGTTGCCGTTCGAAGTAGCCACGACAATTGGTGACCTCCTCGGGATGAGGCGGCCGATTGCCGGGCGGACGGCACTTGAGCACGTTGAGGATGTAGACCTGGTCGCGGGAGAGCGTGCAGGCCTCGATGATCTTGGTGAGCAGTTGGCCGGCCCGCCCGACGAAAGGGATGCCCGAGGCGTCTTCGTCCGCGCCCGGGGCCTCGCCAAAAAAGCAGAGTCGGGCGTCGGCCGGCCCCGCGCCGAAGACGGTCTGCGTGCGGCCGGCCGCCAGTTCGCCGCAACGGGTACAGGCAGCCACGTCGTCGCGGAGGATCGTCAGAGCCTGCACGCGGTCAGCCGGGCCGTCGGTGGAAGGAGTGGCCGCGATGAGGGCCTCAGCCTGGCGGGCCGTGGCGGACGGTGCCCGTGAGCCGCGCGGGCTTGTAGGGAGATTGGTCACACCGGC